>JBGTXC010000079.1:0-10888 GCA_041937835.1 Alteromonadaceae bacterium
ACCACTAAGATCAACTTGAAATCGATAACCAAATTTTCTGTTATTAGAATTTCCATCTATTCTCAATCTTAATCTTCTTATTCTATATCGAGACAAGGATGAATTTTCGTCAACATCAGTATAATTTTTTAAATCTATCATAGACTGAGCATAACCAGTCAGTCTAATAGAATAACCACTATCAGCATTAAATCGTAATCCTTCCCCAAACTTGTAAGATTCAAGACTAAGGGATTGAGAAAATATTGTAGATGAAATTAGTATGGCAATAATTAAATGTAATCTCTTCATTTTTTAAGTTTCAATCGTATTAATTAAAATTTGTTCCGTCCAATTTAGTTCCAGGCGAAAACAATCTTCCTTCAGCCTCTGGAATACCTGCATGCTGAAAGAAAACATTTCCATTTTCATTTGGGGTTTCATTTAAATCAGGATATCTAGTATATGCCTCATCAGGATTATTTGAAAGAGGGTCAATGTCAAATGTTAAAATTTCATTTCCGTTATTATCACGCATAGTAACCATATCTCCAGCGTTATTCATATTTAAAAGACCTCCAGAGGCAGTTTGAACAATTGCTCCACCAAAGTCAATTTTGTGCTTAACAATTGGGTGCGCGGGCCAAGCTCTAAATAATGGCACACACTGTGATAGGTTGCCTGCTCTTTAGGGTGATGCCAAAAATGCTCCGGCGTATCCAGCAAATTAAACTGTGCCACTATGGCATGGCGTTTATTAAACACGTGCCCTCGGCGTTTCGCTAACGCTTTACGGCTTAATAAAATTCGCCCGCTTTCGGCAAGCTCACCGGCGTAATGTTGGTGGTGGTTAATCAGCTCATTCACTTGGGTTTCAAAACTTTCCAATTTATCAGACTGGGCAATGGCATGAGCAATCGCCAGCAGCATGTCATCTTGCGTGTTTTTAAGCGTCAAGACATCATGGCTCAAACTAAATGCTTCAGTGCGCTCGGGAGATACCTCAAAATAGAGGAGATCCCAGCTTGGATCTGGCTCTGGGTTAATCAGCACACTCTGTAAGGTGTCCATTAGGGCGTGTTTTGCATGGCTATTAAAGCCAAACAAAACCACCACACCATACTCAAATACACACGCTACTCCCTTGGCAAAGCGGCACAGCACCACCTCTGAATAAGGTGTAAGCTGTATAAGCTCTATCGGGCTTTTGAACTGGCTTTGTTTGACTAATAAGCCCACATCTATGCCTTGTGCTAGGGTGATTGAATCAATGTGATTCGTTGAAAACAGCTGGCTCACGGCCCACTCCTTTTAAAGTGATATCACCACGCAAGCTTGGAGTTTTTGTTTGCCAAAGCTTGCCATTTTTTCAAAATCAGTTCGTGCTATGGGTAAGTGGTGGCAATCAAGCGCGGCACTTTGCCCGCTGGTGTATTCGTCTTTGTCCGCGCTGTCCCACCATGGGTCGTGTAAGTACACGCATGTCTCATCCACATGGGTCACACACACCCAATGAGGCGCTTTTTTACCATCCAATCTGTAAGTGCTAATAAGCGCGAGCACTAAATGCCCCGCTTGTAAGGCGCTTTCAAAATCACTTAAAGCAAACCCTGAATATTCTATATTCACGCCAAGGCGTGAAGCGTCTGTTTTAAACTCACCATCCACCAGCGCGAGCACATGTTTTTTGTGGCTTTGGCGCACCCCATCTTGAAAAAGCACTGCCTGCGTATTCAAAAGCACTTTGGCAGCAAAACCGCGCTTTTTCGCCGCATTGGCAAGGCCCACAGGATGGCAGCCACCATGACCTTGGGTCATAAAAATGGTGGTGGCTTCGCGCCAAATAGCCAGCTCTTCACTTTGAGACAGCACATAACTTGGCTCAAGGGCCTTCATTGCCATCATTAAAGCGCACGGTCCACACGTAAACTCTGTGGTTTGTTGATACCAAGGCACACTGTTATGTGGCGCTAAAAGCTGCTGTGACAGGGGCTTTTGTAGACACTCAGCATGCAGTTGTGGCCCGTAATAATGCTTTTTGCTGGCATATTTACGAAAGCCCATGCTGTGATAAAGCCCTTTGGCCGCGCTATTTTCTACGGCCACTTCCAAGCGCAGCCAAGTGCAGTGCCGCGCCTTGGCAAGTTTTTGTGCCTCTTTAATGAGCGTGCGCCCAACCCCCTGGCCTTGGTACTTGGGCGCAACCAGCAATGAGTAAATACGCGCAAGCCGTGTGCCTTTTCGAAAGGTCACTAATACATAGCCCATCAAGGAATCTGCATCGTGCGCCACCCATAACTCAGCATTTGGCTGCGTTAAATAGTATTTAAACTGCTTTTGGCTCAGCACATCCGTACTAAACGAGGCGGCCTCCATTGCTGCCAAGATGTTGATGTCCGAACGTGTTGCAGCCCGCATGTGATATGTCATCCAGATACTCGCGCAACTAATTTACGGGCAAATGATGCCATGATCAGGTTGTAGAGCTCATCACCAAGGTACGCATCTTCTATGCCCGCATCGATGTTGGGGTTGTCGTTCACTTCAACCACAAGCACCTCACCATCCACCTCTTTTAAGTCCACGCCAAACAGGCCATCACCTATCATTTTGGCGGCTTTGACTGCGGCTTTTAACACAGCTTTAGGCACTTCAAAGGTGGGCAAAGTATCAAAACCGCCTTCGGTTTTGGCGCCATGGTCATAAATCTGCCAATGGTTTTTAGCCATGTAATAGCGGCATGCATATAAAGGCTTGCCATCTAACACACCGATGCGCCAATCAAAGTCTGTGTAGACGTATTGCTGGGCTATCACCACCGCTGAGTCCGCTAACATGCTACTGACTTGGCGAGTCAGCGCTTCCATGTTTGCTGCCTTAAACACCCCTTTTGAAAAGGCGCTATCTGGCAGTTTTAAAATAACTGGGAAGCCTAATGCTTCTGGCAATGCCGCCACTTCACTCATCTGGGTGAGTAATCTCGTTTTTGGCGTTTTAACCCCTTGATAGCTAAAGGCATCATGCAAGTACACCTTATTGCAGCAGCGTAAAATGGCACTGGGTGAGTCCATCACAACAAGGCCTTCAGCATCGGCTGCTAATGCCAATTGATAACTGATGTCCTCAATCGCGGTGTTTTTACGCATAAACACCGCATCATAGGCGGTGATTGTCGTCAGCTCACTGGCCGGGATTACCTCAGCGGCAATACCATGACTTTTGGCAGCCCTCACAAACTTTTTAAGTGCCTTAGGGTTACTTGGCATCATGTTGCTTGGGTCATCATCTATGACTATGGCCATAGTAAAGCGCGCATGGGCGGGTGCTTTGATACGCCACACTTTTTGCGTGAACTCTGCCATTTCAGCTTGGAAAAACGTTTGCTCAGACTCAGGGATATTTGACAGCCCAAGCGCCTCAACACACAAACGCAGTGAGCCTTCATGCATGATAGGCGTGAGCGCCAAAATCGGTGCAGGAAACTGCTCAAACGCCCATTTCGCCACTTTTGCTAAGCCCGCGCTTTGCGTTTTGCCAAAGCACACATAAAACACTGTTTGCATGCCCTCAGGGAGTAAACCAGATGGCACACGGCAGCCTTTTGGCTTCATTAACGCCAATTGGGTAATGGTGCGCACACTTGGGATCACCTGATGGCCGCGCGCCTCAGCAAGAAGCGCACAATAGTACCCTTGTGATAAGTATTGGGCGGTATCACACACATTAATGATACGGGTGCGCTTTTCCCCTTTTTTAGGGTATTGGGCTAGGTATTCGGCAAATCGCACTGTGCCTGCAACAGCGAGGGGTGCGTCGGTCACCACTAAGGTGGTGTGCATAAAGGGCTACTCTCAGTCTTAAAAGTTGCGCTGAGTGTACGCCCCATGTTGGAAAATACGAGACCTTAGGAGATGATATTTTTTACTCGTCTCGATGAATGTTTTGCATCAAAAAACGTGGCTTAATTAGATTTTTGCGCGGCAAGTTTGCTAAGCGCCTCCCCTGTTAAGCGATAACCAATCCACTCGCTTTGCGGTTTCGCTCCTAAAGATTCATAAAAGTCGATTGCCGGTTGATTCCAATCAAGTACATTCCATTCAAAGCGGCCACAGCCTTTTTCAACGGCAATACCAGCTAAGTGACTCAAAAGCGCTTTGCCAAAGCCGTGCCCGCGAGCGCTGGGTGTGACATACAAGTCTTCTAAAAATAAGCCAGGCTTTGCCAACCACGTAGAATAGTTAAAAAAGTACACAGCAAACCCCACGGGCTCATTGTTGTGCTCACAGATTAAGGCACTGACATGAGAATCTGGATTAAAAATGGTTTCCTCTAAGGTGTGTGCTGTGGCTATCACCTCATGCTCGGCTTTCTCATAAATCGCAAGCTCAGTGATGAAATTTAAAATCGTGGGGATGTCGCTCAAAGAGGCGGGACGAATTTGCATGGTGCTTCCAGTGAATTATTTTTCGTTAGAATACGAGGTTATTTAAAGTGGCTCAACGCCCTGCGATGAGCAACGCCTATCAAAAAAGGTTCACATCCCCAGTTTCTACCGGCGGCTCAATCACGCCAATGTCTGCTAAGGCTTCATAAAAGCACACTTGATTGCGGCCATGGGCTTTTGCAAAGTACAAGGCTTGGTCAGCGCGGCCAATTAAGGTGAGCGGAAACTCATAATCCACCAGCTCAGTAAAGCCAACACTCACGGTAACGTGTTCATCCATGGGAAACGCAAGACTGGCTATGTGCTCTCGAAACGCCTCAAGGCGTTTTTCTACATCGGTGAGACTCGCTGGGCTAAAGATCATTAAAAACTCTTCGCCGCCAAACCGAAAAAGAAGATCGGACATCCGAAAAAAGCCCCGCATCGCTTGGGCAAGCTTAAGTAGCACTTCATCGCCGCACACATGGCCGTATTTATCGTTGATCCGTTTAAAGTGGTCGATGTCTAAAATCGCCAGCCAGAGTTTGGCGTCTGGTTGGTTCATCCGCCTTTTAATTTGGCACAACTGAGTTTCATGCTGTTGTGACTGAGAAAGCAGCAAATGATTTAAGCGCCGTTCAAAAGAATTACGGTTTAAAAGCCCTGTGAGTTTATCGGTTTCACTGGTGACAATCAGTTGATTAAAGTTGGCAAACACATCGCAGACCGCAGCACATAAGCGGATTTCTTCTTCACTCATGTTGGGTTTTTCAATGATGAATACACACTGGGCATGCTCATGGGTGGTTTGTGTGATGGTTAACCCAGTGTCGTTTTGCGCCATGCCTGCTTGTAAGGGCAATGAAAATGGCACTACATGATCTTCTACTAAAAAGCACCAGCCTTGCTGGCGGTCAAACTGAAAACGCCCAATTGGCTCACCACAGTGGGTATGCAACCGATACAGTGCCACACTGTTTGGTGCAAGGACCTTATCTAAGGTTTCTAGAACGCTACTGGCAAGCGCATCGCTATCACAATGTGCGGTCAGTTCAACAAACGCATCACATACCTGTTGTTGTAAAATGGCTGGCACGACAGACCTCTTTTTTTCCCATCTGACATCAGTATAGGTAACGTGGTATAAAGTGCTTAAAAAACAATGGGGTGATGTATGGTGTTAGACAAAAAATTGATTAAAGAGCCAAGAGTACCGCCGTTAGTTTGGGTGATTTTATTAGCCGCGATGCAAATTGGCAGCCGTTGGCCCTTAGTGGATTATCACGCAAGTATCTTCGCACTCAGTTTTGCGGCTGTGTTTATTTTACTTGGTGTGGGGCTGTGTGGGGCGTCTTTGTATCAATTCATACGCTTTAAAACCACAGTGGATCCACGTACCCCCAAACAGGCGACTCACCTTTTAACCAGTGGGCTTTTCAGTTACTCCCGTAACCCCATGTATCTTGGGTTTTTATGTGTGTTAGTAGGCTTAACCTGTTACTTAGGCGGCAACTTTCAATGGTTAAGCCCCTTAGTGTTCTTTTGTGCCATGCATTATGTGCAAATCCCCTTTGAAGAGCGCGCGATGCACGCCACGTTCAAAGATGTCTATGATGATTACACGCGCACGGTAAGGCGCTGGCTTTAATGATTATCCATCAAGTGGGTGACGTGCTCGGTCAGTCGCGTCATACCATGTTGCTTGCCCTTTTTAAGGGCAGCAGCTTTATCGCCTGTTTTGGCAAAATGATCCAGCGCAATTAAGGCCCCAACCCGATTACCACTGCCGCAATGTAATAACACTTTATCGCCTTGATGCTTTTCAAGGAGGGATGCAAGTTCGCTGGCGTTTGCAAAATTGACTTCGTCCTTCCCTGTTATTGGCAGACTCACATACTTAAGCCCTGCATCTGCGACTGCATTGGCTTCATCAAAATTAAGCTCCCCTGCCGTACGTAAGTTAATGATGAGGGTATAACCTTCTGCTTTTAAAGCTTTAAAGTCTGATTCTTTAGGTTGCCCCGCCACTGTTAAGTGGGGGCTAATCACTTTAAGTTTGGAGATGTTAACCACGTTTTGCGGGCTAACTTTGGGAGAGACAAACATCTCGGCAAATGTTGGTAAGCCCACTGTGAGTGATAATAAAACCAGTGCCTTTAATGTAACTGTGTGTTTCATAGCGTTTTAACCTCTTGATTTTATTAAGTTATAGCAACACTTATTAAAGTTGACAACAGACCCTATACCTAACTATGCTAGGTATATACCTAATACCACTAGGCATAAAAATGATCAGTAAAGAACTTACCGCTGCGAGCAGTAATTTGTTAGTCCTTGGGCTTTTAAACGAGGCACCCAGTTATGGTTACGCCATCCAAAAAGACATCAAAACACGCTCAGACGGTTTGTTAGATTGGGCGGAGGGGCACCTTTATCCTGTGCTGCATCGGCTAGAAAAAAACACCTACATTGAAGCGTATTGGGGCGTGGCCGAAAACGGTCGCAAGCGTAAATATTATCGGATCCTGCCAACTGGCAAGCAGTACCTGCAACAAGGTGTGGTCCATTTTGCCAAGCTTAATGCCCTTGTTGGGCAATTTAAGGAAACACTATGAGCCAATTTGATTTACCTCAAGCCATTGCTGCATGGCGGGATGCCCTACTGAAAGCGCACTTTATTTCACCTGAAGATGCCCATGAGTTAACCGATCACTTAACCTGTGACATAGAAGAGCGCGTACAACAAGGGCAAAGTGAGCAACACGCCTTTATTTGCGCCGCAGATGCGATGAAAACCCACCCTTTATTAAAGGATTCTGCCAAACGTGAGTGTGGTTTGTTCCATCGATTGATTGAACTTGAATGTGGCAAAGCCAGTACCCGCACGCCAGCAAGCTATGCGCGCGCCAAGCAGTCAGTGATACAAAGTATCCTTTGGGCCAGTGCCATGCTTGGCAGTGCCATTTTGATGGGCGATCACCCACAATCAGGCACCGCCCTCTTATTAGTGTTTATTCCGCTGAGTGTGGCGAGCATTTATTTAACGCGTAACAACATAAGTAAAAAAGAGGCTTGATGCCTCTTTTAGTTTAAATGCTGCTCAATAAAGCGAGCCATCGCTGTTAACGTCTTTAAGCGACTGGCGCTAGTACCATGGATTTGGTGCCCTTCGTCATCGAGCTCAATGTAAGTGACGGGTTTGTCTGCGTCTTCTAGGGCATCGGCCATGTCACTGGATTGCTCTGGTAAGACTACCTCGTCGTTTTCACCGGCAATGAGTAAGATTGGCGTGGTGATTGTATCAATGTGGTTGATGGGTGAGCGCTTAGCTAAGTCATCAAAATTAATGTCTTTACCTTGCATCGCTTTTTGCCAATACGACACCACCCAATGGTCTTCACCGTATTGGCGTTTTTCCGTTTTTAACATCTCGGTTAAATCACTCACACCATTGATGGACACGGCACAGCGATAGGTGTCGGGTGAAAATGCCGTGGCAGCCAGTGCGGCATAACCACCGTAGCTCCAGCCCACTATACACACTTTATTAGGATTGGCGATGCCTTTAGCCACTAAGTCAGCTAACCCATCATCTAAGTCCGTTTGCATTTTTTTACCCCACTGACCATACCCTTTGGCAATAAAGTCATTACCAAAACCGGTGGAGCCGCGAAACTGAGGCTGAAGCACGGCCATGCCACGGTTTGCAAAAAATTGTGCTAACCAATCAAAGCCATAATGGTCATTACTCTCTGGGCCGCCATGGGGCATAACTATGGTCGGTAAGGTATTTTTTCCTAACTCATAACCCACCGGCACGGTAAGTAAGGATGGAATAGTGAGGCCGTCCTTTGCTGTGTATTGGTACTCAAACACAGGGTTTACTTGGCTTGGATCTATGCTTGCCCGAGCTGATGCTAAATATTGAAAACCAGCTTGGGTATATAAGTAGTAATCCGTGGGTGCTTGCTCACCTTCCACCATGATTAAAAGACTTTGCCAATCCTCACTGTGATCCACCAAAGTGAAGGTGTTATTGGGCATTTGCTTTTGCAACTGGGTGAATTTATTTTCTAAGTTTTTATCAAAGAACGCATAATCTGGGCGCCAACCTGTGTACTGTACACCCACGACTCGACGCTGCGAATTGGATATCACCCTAGCAATTTCTTTATTCGGTTTAGCAAAAATAGGCGCTGATACCTTTCCATCCGTTAATGCCATAGTGTAATAAGCATCTTGGTTTTGCTCATTCGCCGCAATCATCACTAACGCGTTTTCTTCAGGAGTCACGCCTACGAAGCTGCGTTCACGCATTGGCACAGTTTCTTTAAAAATTTTCTGCGCTTTACCAGAAATTAAAGACGTGACTGAGTGCTCATTGGTTTCATTGTTATAGCTTTCAAAGGCAAGTAATTTGCCTTGCGCATTAATAAAATAATCAATAATGAATGCATCGCCACGATGCTCCACTTGTGTGGCGTGTCTACGGTCACCGGTCAACTTAACGCTGAGTAAATAGAATTTTTCAGAACCGTATGCTCCCATGTAAGCAATGGTATTATCTTCCGAAAATCCCATAATGCGACCAAAATCAGTTTGGCCGGCATTTACATTAACCCCAGGTATCAATATCTGTTGTAATGAGTGTTGCTGTAGGTTGTAGACAAATGCACTATGGGCATTATGCAAACCACGGTACCCCTTTAAACGCATGTGTTTATAGGCTAGCAGGACTACGTTGTCCTCATCGATAAAGTAGGCATTGGTGGGGTTATAATCCTCAAGTAACACCTGCCCTAACATACGACGACTTTTAAGGTCTTTGATGATGAACATGTCTTTGTCATCTACCACAGTGCGATATAAAAGCCGCGATGCAGAAGGCGACAACCTAGGCATACTAAAATCAGGGAGCTTGGCGTAGGTTTCGATTGGCAATTGGGTGGGTAGTTGTGCCCATGCAACAAAGCTTAATAAGCTAAAAGCTGCAACAACGAGGCGCATCCATGTCATTGTGGTTTCCTTTTGTATTAATTCTTCTCTTTTTGGCATAAAAAAAGCACCAAAAGGTGCTTTAATGGGTTTAGTTTCGCGCGTTAATGCCGTAAATCAAACCTATCTGCGTCCATGATTTTACACCAAGCACTGACAAAGTCGTTAACAAATTTAACGTGGTTATCATCTTGCGCGTATACCTCACTGTAGGCACGTAGGACTGAGTTTGAACCAAACACTAAATCTACCCGAGTGGCTGTATACACAGTATCGCCGCGCTCACGGTGAACAATGTGATAGTGGTTGTCACCGTCTGGCTCCCAGCGATATTGCATGTCCGTTAAGGTCACAAAAAAGTCGTTCGATAAGGTCCCGACTTTGTCGGTAAACACCCCTTCTGGCTGTTTGCCATAGTTTGCGCCCAGCACCCGTAAGCCGCCTATCAATACGGTCATCTCTTTTGCACTTAGGCCAAGTAGCTGCGCTTTATCAAGCAGTAACTCTTCTGGTTTGACTTGGTACTGGCTTTTTTGCCAATTGCGAAAGCCATCATGAATAGGCTCTAGATCCATAAAGGATTCTTTATCTGTGTCTTCTTCACTGGCGTCGCCGCGTCCAGGGTTGAAAGGTAATTCAACATCCACCCCTGCTCGCTTAGCGGCTTGCTCAACTGCCCAGTTTCCAGCAAGGACAATGGTATCCGCAATGCTTGCCCCAGCCTCGTTCGCTAATGGCGTTAAAGCCGCGAGCACGTTTTGTAGGCGCTCAGGTTCATTGCCCTGCCACTGGTTCATTGGTGCCAAACGAATACGCGCGCCATTAGCGCCGCCGCGTTTATCTGAGCCCCTAAAGGTGCGAGCGCTGTCCCACGCCGTCGCTATTAAATCGGATTCATCAAGGCCTGCGTTTGCAATGGCTGATTTTAGGGCGTTAACGTCATAGTCCTTCGCACCTGCTGGGACAGGGTCTTGCCATAGTAAGTCTTCTTTTGGCACGTCAGGGCCAAAATAGCAGGCTTTTGGCCCCATATCCCTGTGAGTGAGCTTAAACCAAGCGCGTGCAAAGGTTTTAGCAAAGTACTCAGGGTCGGCATAAAACTTCTCTGAAATCTTGCGATAATCAGGGTCCATTTTCATTGCCATGTCCGCATCCGTCATAATGGGGTTATTGCGTTTTGATGGGTCGCCAACATCCTGCGGTTTATCTTCTTCTTTAATCTCTACCGGCTCCCATTGCCAGGCACCCGCTGGACTTTTTTTAAGCTCCCATTCGTGATTTAACAATAAATGAAAATAGCCGTTATCCCATTGGGTGGGATGGGTCGTCCACGCTCCTTCAAGGCCACTGGTGACCGCATCTTTTCCTATGCCCGGCGCTTTTTTATTGAGCCAGCCAAAGCCTTGGTCTTCTAGTTCGCCTGCTTCAGGCTCAGGCCCAAGTAAGCTTGCATCCCCATTACCGTGGCATTTACCTACTGTATGGCCGCCG
>JBGTXC010000007.1:0-29825 GCA_041937835.1 Alteromonadaceae bacterium
GTTTGCATCATACCTTCTACCGCAAACTTACTGATGGCATAAGCCCCCCAGTTTGCGCGGCCTTGGCGACCCACACCTGAAGAAGTAAACACCACAGAAGCGCTTGGTGATTTACGCAAAATTGGGAAAAGCGCTTTTGTTAAAAGTGCTTGCGCCGTGACGTTGACTTTCATCACAGTGTCGAATGTGGATGAGCAAAAATGTTCCAGTGGGCCAAGTGCACCTAACACAGCTGCATTATTTAAAAGGCCATCAAGTTTGCCAAATTGCTGCTCTATGGTGGCAGCTAAATCACGGTAATGTTGTTTAGTGGCGCCTTTCATGTCTAACGGGACTATGGCTGGCATAGGGCCGCCTGCTGCCATGATTTCATCATACACGGCTTCAAGCTTGGCTGTAGTGCGACCCAACAAGATGACAGTGGCACCTAATTTGGCGTAATTGAGAGCTGCTACGCGGCCAATACCATCGCCTGCACCAGTGACAAGAATGACTTTATCTTCTAGGCAATTTGCCTCAGGTTTGAAATTTTGCATTGAAAACTCACGCTGAATTTTTGCGGCAATACTACCACAAGGTATGGGGATGTTTCTGAATTTGTGTAAAAATAGGCTAGCGAAATTATTTTGTTTACGATAAGTTAAACTGGTCTAATGTCTGATTAATAATCAAAACAACGTTTTTTCAAACATAATAAAACTATAAAGAGTGTATGCTCGGAGCAAAAATAATGAAAAAAATGCTACTCTCGATGGCTGTGACAGCTGCATTAACAGGATGTGGAGGCGATGAGGGCTTAACTGAGGCTAACCCGCAAGCGGAAGTTTTAGTACCTTCATCCACTGTGATTTTCGATCCAGCCAACGGCGTGTTATCTGCACCGCACGACCTTCTTTTTAACGGCACCACTGACGGAACCCTTAATCTCCCTGGCGAAATGGCCGCCGGTGAAGATTATTCTGATCCGCAAATGGTTTTGGGTGCGATTGATGGTTGGTCTTCTCAAACGCCATATAAAATCGACTTACAATTTGCCCCAGGCGTGTCTCTAGACGCAAGCTCAGTGGCAATGCCAGGTTCTGTGCGTATTTTCCAAGTAGAAATGGGTGCCAGTATCCGTGATGCTGAGTGTTCAGTAGTCACTCCAGGTCTTGCTTGTAAAGGTGTGGCTGAACTCCAATACGGCGTGGACTTTGTAGCTCAAGCAAGCGGTGACGCGGTTGCTATCATCCCACTAAAGCCATTCATGCAAGGCGCATCTTACATGAATGTGTTAACCACACAGCTGCAAGATTCTGAAGGCCGTTCAATCAAGCCTTCAAGCACTTACGCTTTGGTTAAACAAGACATCGAAAAAACGCCACTCGTAACACCGAGTCAACTTGCCCTGCAAGGCATCGTAAACAGCTACGAAAACGCGGTTGTTTCAGTCGGTGGTATTTCTAAAGACGAAATCATTTATGCTGCACCTATGACGATTCAGTCAGCGGGTGACATTGTCAATACAGGTAAAAAGCTACTTGCTGCGTCACTTGATCCAAGCACTGGCCTTAACAGCCCACAAATTCAGTTAATGAATACGGGTATTTCAGTGGGTGCTGTGTTTGCTGCAAGCGGCATGACAGACGTCAACCCAGTCTTTAACGAGATTGAGTACCACAAAGGAACGATCAACCTTACTCGTTACTTACGCACACCTACTTCAGGTGAGCTAGAAGGCTTAAATGAAACATACATGAAAGCCATGTGTGATTCAGGTGCGGCGCTAAAAGGCTTTGTGGCTGCAGGCGGCACACTACCTGAGCAGCCAGTAAGCGAGCTTGATGGTGCATGTATGGCACTATCTGAAGGCAGCTTACGTGCTTTAACAGGTGTTGAAGGCTTCCCAGTGCTTGATCCTAACAAGCACCTAACTAAATTTAACCCTATCCCAATGGCACAAGGCGTAGATTCTGTGCCTGTACAGTACACGCAACCAGTTGAAAACTCTGCTGTTTTAAGTGGTGTTCGCCAAATGATGGGGATGGGTCCACTTGTGAAGCCTGAGAACGGCTGGCCGCTCGTTATTTTACAGCACGGTATCACAAGCAAAAAAGAAGACATGCTTGCGCTTACTGCGGCGCTGTCTTTACAAGGTTATGCAACTATAGCGATTGATCACCCGCTACACGGTGAGCGTGGTATCGATTTAGATGATGACGGTACTGACGAATTCAATGCAACAACGTCATCAGTACTTCATTACATGAACCTAAAAGCACTGCTTGCTGCACGTGATAACTTACGTCAGTCAGTATTGGATATTTTAGGTCTGCGTTTTGGTATCAATTCATTGGCACCAAACCCTATGTATGACGTTGACACAAGCAATGTGAGCTTTATCGGTCACTCACTAGGTGCGCTTGTTGCTCCAAGTTTCTTAGCAACGGCTAACGAAACCTTAGGTAGCCCACAAGCGGATGCGTTATTTAACGTTAAAGCGGCGGCACTAGGTAGTGGTGGCTCGGGTGTAGCAAGCTTCTTATTTGAGTCAGGCGAGTTTGGTCCATTCATCAAAGCGTCAATCTTGGTTGAAGCAGGTACGGCGGAATCAGTTGAGTTTGGTGCATTTATCACTGATACCAGTGCCAATGGGCAATGTTTAGCTAGCTTCGGTACAAACCAAGAAGCACTACTAACATGTTCATACGGTGCCTTCATTGAATCACTTGCACTTGCTGGTGAGTCAAGCAAGCTTGCTAACATCGAAGGCGTATTCACTCAGTTCATCTTTGCTGCACAAAGTGCATTAGATGCGTCTGACGCGAGCAACTACACCATGCGTGTTAAAAACACAGAAACACCTGTGTACATGAGCGTGGTAGTGGGTGACGGGGCTGATAACAAGCCTGATACTGTCATCCCACCAATGGTTGCGACAAACCCAATTGCTGGTTCATTGCCTATGGCAAACATGATGGGCCTTACTGCGGTAAGCTCTTCACAAATGTCTGAAACGCCAGCAAGCTACCTTGTGAACTTTACTAAAGGTCATCACGGTACCTTGTTAACACCAGCGGGTCGTGACAGTGCCGGTGCAACTGCTGAAGACAGTGCAAAAGCGAACACTGAGATGCAAACACAAGTAGCAAGCTTCATTGCTTCTGGTGGCATGATGCTAAAAGTGACTGACACGTCAGTGATTGCTGAAACTGAGCAATAAAACACCAGTTAATAAAAAGCCGCCTAGTGCGGCTTTTTTTATGCCTAGTGATTGGGTTAGCATGGCGTGTCAAAAAGGAGATGCAACGTGGAATTTTTATACGAATACGGCTTGTTTTTACTCAAAGCGATGACCTTTGTGGTGGCCATAATGGCTGTGGTGGGTTTCATCTTAGCCAGTGCCAGTAAAGATAAAACTGCCGGTGAGGGCAAACTCAAGGTCACTGATCTTTCAGAGCAACTGGCCGACCAAGAAGATGACTTTTTAGCACAAACACTGGATAAAAAAGCTTATAAACAGTGGCAAAAAGCGCAGAAAAAGGCACCAGAGGGTGACACTAAACCGCGTGTGTTTGTACTGGATTTTGATGGCTCAGCCGATGCTCATGAAGTCACAAGCTTAAAAGAAGAAGTGAACGCGGTATTACAATTTGCCGATGCCAGCAAAGACCAAGTGCTTATTCGTTTAGAAAGCCCTGGTGGAGTTGTGCATGGCTATGGCTTAGGTGCGTCGCAAATAACGCGTTTAAAGGACGCCGGCCTTATCGTCAGCGTGAGTGTGGATAAAGTGGCAGCCAGTGGTGGATACATGATGGCGTGTGTCGCAAGTAAAATCTATGCCGCACCTTTTGCCATTTTAGGCTCAATTGGGGTGGTGGCACAGTTGCCTAATTTCCACCGTTTACTGAAAAAGAACGATATCGATGTTGAGCTATTTACCGCAGGCGAATACAAACGCACTGTGACCGTGTTTGGAGAAAACACCGAAGCGGGTAAAACCAAGTTTTCAGAAGAATTAAACGAAACTCATGATTTATTCAAAGACTTTGTCAAAAGCCACCGCGATATTGACTTAGATAAAGTGGCTACGGGTGAGCACTGGTACGGCGCTCAAGCACTTGAATTAGGCTTAATTGATGAAATACGCACCAGTGATGATGTACTACTAGACTTGGCTAAAAGCCATCAATTACTTCAAGTGCAATACCGTATCAAGCAAGGCTTGGTGGATAAATTTAGCCTACAGCTTAGTAATGCCTTTTTAAAAACGGCACTCAAGCAGTGGCAAAAAAATCGTTTATATCCGTTTTAATTGTGTGAATTGCGCGCACTCAGTGCGCTTATTTACGTTTTGACACCATTTTTTTAAAACAGATGGTTTCTTTTGACCTTAACAAAGAGTACCTTTAACAATTGTTTTTGAAATTATCGTGTTGTAAATCTTTATGTCTGTAAATGCCTTTTATACAAGCCTTATTAATCAAGCCACAGCCTTGATTGGGGATGAAAAAAACCAGATTGCTAACATGGCAAATCTCAGTGCACTTTTGAACATCTCACTGACAGACATCAACTGGGTTGGTTTTTACTTAATGGACGGCGAAAACGAGCTCGTACTTGGCCCATTCCATGGCAACCCAGCCTGCATTCGTATCCAAGTAGGCAAAGGCGTGTGTGGTACCGCGGTGGCCACAGCACAAACTCAGCGCATTGCTGATGTGCATGCCTTTGAAGGCCACATCGCCTGTGATGCAGCGAGTAACTCTGAAATTGTTATTCCGGTATTTAAAGACGATAAAGTGGTTGCAGTACTGGATATTGATAGCCCGTCCCATGGGCGTTTTGATGAAGACGACCAAATCGGCCTTGAAGCTTTAGTGCGTGCTTTTGAAAAAACACTGTAACGATGAAAGATTTACTCTCAGTACAAGACTACCTTTTTAGCGCCCAAGATGTGGGCGACTGGGAAGGCGATGAAGACGAGGTAACAGAAACCCTCAACGATTTAACCCACATTGCTTGGGATGCAATTCCAGAAGATTGCAACACCCAAACAGTGGATAAAATTATGCATGGACTTTGGCAGCAGTTACGCGGTGATCTTGCACTGGTAGAAGCTGATTTCAGTGAGCTCACTGACTGGGTCCATCATTATGTAAGTGCATCACTCGAGCGGCTTTCGGACGAGCACGATGACAGTGATGAATTGATGTAATTAAAAGGTCCAAACAATGGAAACCACAAACAAGCTAAAAGACATTAACGAAGTACTGGAGTTTCTTTATCAAGAATTTCCACAATGCTTCAAAGCCAAAGAGGGCATTAAGCCACTCAAAGTGGGTATTTTTAAAGACATTGCAGAGCGCATCGAAGGCTCTGAAAAAGTGTCTAAAACCCAAGTTCGTCAAGCACTACGCAAGTACACGTCTCAGTGGCGCTACCTTGAGTCAGTGACTAAAAATGAATTCCGTATTGATCTTGATGGCAACCAAGCTGAAAAAATCGAACAAGAACACGTTGAGCATGCCACCAAGGCGTTAGAAGAAAGCCGTGCCAAAATGGCCAAGCGCAAAAAAGCGCAAGCGCCACGCGGTGACAAAAAGCGTCCAGCGGGTCCTCGAACTGCTAAAACTGGTCACTCATCGAAAAAATATGACAAAGCAGCGAAAGACGGCAATGCTAAAACAAGCACAGCAAAACGTAGCACTAAAGTTGAACCTTTAGCCAGCGACAACGTCTCTGTGAATACCAAAGTAAAAGTTAAGCTAGGCCAAGCCCTTGTTAATGGCACCATCACAGAAGTGAATAAAGAAGACATTCACGTTGAACTTGTGACAGGCATGCTAGTTAAAACGAAAGCGGATAGCTTATATAACGTTTAAAAGGAGATGTGCATGAAAAAAGTATTGGCACTCTTACCCCTTGCAGCGGCGCTGCTTTCAACCGCTGCGTTTGCAACGGTTGATACTGTAACTCGGGATGCACTCCCGGTACTTAAGCAAGAAAGTCAACATGCTGCGGCGGCAAAACGAGTGACGAGCTTTTTCACCCGTGCACACTATAAACTTGTCTCCTTAGATGATGCGCTCTCGGAGCAGATCCTTGAGCGCTACATTGAATCCCTCGACTACAACAAAAGCATTTTTCTTGCCTCTGACATCGCTGAGTTTGAGCGTTACACCCATAAAGTGGATGACGCCTTAAAGTCAGGGCGCTTAGACTTTGCTTACGAGATTTTTAACCGTTCGATGGAACGTCGTTTTGAGCGCTTTGATTATTCACTCAAGCTCCTTGAAACGCCTATGAGCTTTGATAAAGACGACCACTATGCGTATGACCGCGAAGATGCGGCGTGGGCTGAGTCAAAAGCTGAGCTAGATGAATTGTGGCGTCAAAAAGTGAAATACGATGCACTGCGTTTAAAGCTGACTGGTAAAGACTGGGAAGGCATCAAAGAAGTCCTTACCAAACGTTACACCTACACGTTAAAGCGTATGGTGCAAACTAAAAGCGAAGACGCATTTCAAATTGCGATGAACGCCTTTGCGCGCAGCATCGAGGCCCATACTTCTTATTTATCTCCTCGCCGTGCTGAACAATTCAAGATGGACATGGATCTTGAGCTAGAAGGCATAGGTGCCGTGCTGGGTTACGATGAAGATTACACCACAATTCGCTCACTCGTACCGGGCGGTCCTGCGGATAAAACCGAAAAATTAAAACCTAACGACCGCATCATTGGCGTAGCACAAGGTAAAGACGACTTTGTCGACGTAATTGGGTGGCGTTTAGATGACGTGGTTGAGCTAATTAAAGGCCCGAAAGGCACCACAGTTCGCTTGCAGTATCTAAAAGGTGCTGACACACACGGTAAGCCACAAGTAGTGGACATTGTGCGTGACAAAATCCGTTTAGAAGACAGAGCAGCCAAGGCCGAAGTGTTTGAACCTGCGTATTCTAAAATGCAGTCAAAAGTGGGTGTGATTGACATCCCGGGTTTTTACAACAACCTCACCGCTGATGTGCAAAAGCTGATTGATGACCTTAAAGAGCAAAAAGTCGATGGCATCATCATTGACCTTCGTCAAAACGGGGGTGGCTCATTGTATGAAGCGACTCAACTTTCAGGTTTATTCATTGATAAAGGCCCAGTGGTGCAAATTCACGATTTACGTGGGCGCATTGAGCAGCAAAAAGACCGCGATGGCGTGACGTATTACGATGGCCCGCTAACAGTCCTTGTTGACCGTTACAGTGCCTCCGCCTCGGAAATTTTTGCCGCTGCGATGCAAGATTATGGCCGTGCTGTGATAATCGGTGAACAGACCTTTGGTAAAGGTACAGTGCAGCAGCACCGTGGTTTAGGTCGCGTATACGATTTATACGACAACCCACTTGGCTCTGTGCAATACACCATTGCTAAGTTTTACCGCATTAATGGCGGCAGTACGCAGCACAAAGGCGTGATCCCAGACATTTTATTGCCTTCTCCGATTGAACCGGAGGAGTGGGGTGAAAGCCAAGAAGACAATGCTCTGCCTTGGGATAAAATCGTACGTGCTCAATACCGTACAGTGGACGACTTAGGCCAAACTATCTCCTTCTTACAAGAGCGCCATCAAGGCCGTACTCAGCAAGAGCCAGAGTTTGCCTATATTTATGACGATATCGCCCGTTATAAAGCAGAAAAAGATCGCACTACCATTTCACTCAGTGAAAAAGCGCGCATTAAAGAGCGTGAAGAAAATGAAGCCAGAGCACTCGCGCGAGCTAATGAGCGCTTAAAACGATTAGGGTTAGAGCAAGTGGCGTCATTAGATGATTTACCGGATGTCCTTGATGAGATTGATCCTTACCTTGAAGAGGCGGCACTCATCACCGAAGACTTCATTCGCCATGGGCGCTTAGCTAAAAAATAATAAAAGGCGCGTAAGCGCCTTTTTTCATGGCAAAGGGCACTACGACTGCCCATTTTAATCGAACTCTGTTAACATTCTTGCAAAACGGCAGCCGCTCAAAAGCGCAATGCCACGCGACTGGCCATCACAGTGTGCCTCGCATTCCCCAAGATAACCAACAATAAAGCGCAGCCACTGCTGCCAATAAGAACTGGAGTGTAAGTTGAATACGCAAAAATCGCCCAGCATGATTGACGCGCTGATCCCCGTCAGTGTGCTTGTTATTCTCCTCAGTGCCGCCGTGTATTTATTCGGTGATAGCTCATCCTCTGGCCCAAACCAAATCGCGCTATTATTTGCGACTGCGGCTGCAATATTAGTGGGCTTAAAAAACGGGTTTAAATGGCAAGCGTTAGAGGAAGCCATGATCCGTGGCATTACCTTGTCATTAGGGGCAATTTTAATTCTTTTAATGGTGGGTGCGTTAATAGGCACGTGGCTGTTATCAGGCACTGTACCGACACTCATCTATTACGGAATGCAAATTATTTCACCGAGTTGGTTTTACGCTGCAAGCTGCTTATTGTGCGGTATCGTGGCGATGAGTATTGGTAGCTCTTGGACCACAGCTGCCACCATAGGTGTAGCGCTACTTGGGGTTGCCACAGGCTTAGAGCTAGATAAAGTAGTGACCGCAGGGGCGGTAATTAGTGGCGCCTATTTTGGTGACAAACTCAGCCCGCTTTCAGAAACCACTAACTTGGCACCAGCCATCGCTGGAGCGGAATTGTTTGATCACATCCGTCACATGCTTTGGACGACCGTACCGAGCTTTATCATCGCCTTAGTGATTTTCTTAGTGATGGGCTTTAGTGAAGAAACCACCAATGAGCCACTTAAAATCATGGAGATGAATTCGGTTTTAACCACCCATTTTGATATTGGTGTGATCACTTTAGTGCCTTTGTTCGTGTTGTTATTCCTTGCTTACAAGCGCATGCCGGCATTCCCAGCGGTTGGCATTGGGGCTGTATTGGGTGCTGTGTGGGCAGTGTTATTTCAAGGTGAGTTGATAGCAGAACTAATTAGCAGTGAAGACAGCTACTGGGTAGGTACGTTTAAGCTGGTTTGGACGGCATTTTTTGACGGCTTTAGCATCAATACCGGAGACAGCCAAATGGATGATCTCCTCTCTGGTGGTGGTATGGCTGGTATGCTTAATACCACGTGGTTGATTGTGATGGCACTGATGTTTGGTGCTGTGATGGAAAAAACCAAGCTATTAGAAGTGTTTGTTCGCGCCATATTAACTGTGGCTAAGTCTACCGCATCATTAATCACATCCACCATTGCGACTTGTATTGGTACTAACATGGTTGCTGCGGATCAATACATGGGCATTGTAATGCCAGGGCGCATGTTTAAAGAAGAATATGAAAAACGCGGATTGGCGCCTGTTAACTTGTCTCGTACTTTGGAAGATGGCGGTACCATCACCAGCCCGCTTATTCCATGGAACACCTGTGGTGCGTACATGCACAGTGTCCTTTTGATTAATCCACTTGATTACGCCGTGTATGCGTTTTTCAACCTCATTAATCCTGTACTGGCGATGATTTATGCCTACTTAGGAATCAAAGTTTTAAAATTATCACCGCCAGAAGCAAAAACTGCATAAACTCAGAATAACCATGTGGCACCTTTGGGTGCCATTTTTTTGGAGGCCCAATTATGTCGTCATCTCATCATGCAAAATATTTACGAGATTACAGTGCGCCCGATTACGCGGTTGACGCCTTAGCATTAGAATTTGACCTAGCTGAAACTCAGACGCGCGTAAAAGCCACGTCGCAGCTTCGCCGTGTAAGTGAGCGCGTGATGCCACTTTGGTTGGATGGCATCGACTTAACATTGATTTCATTAAAAATTGATGGCGTTGAGCACAACGACTACGAGATTAAAGAGCACGGCCTACTATTAAAAAACTTGCCTGCAGAATGTGCGCTTGAAATCATCACTGAGATTTCACCTAAAACTAATACCTCGTTAGAAGGCTTGTATTTAAGTGGTGGGGCGTATTGCACTCAGTGTGAAGCCGAAGGCTTTCGTAAAATCACCTACTTTATGGATAGACCAGACGTGCTCACAACATATGATGTGATTATCCGAGCCGATAAAGCGTTCCCGTATTTACTTTCTAACGGTAATAAAGTGGCTGAAGGCACTTTGGCAGATGGTCGTCACTTTTGCCAATGGCAAGACCCCTTTAAAAAGCCCAGCTATTTATTTGCGCTCGTAGCAGGGGACTTTGATGTATTAGAAGATACCTTCACTCGTCAAAGTGGCAAGCCGGTAAAACTCGCTCTTTTTGTGGATAAAGGCAATTTAGATAAAGCGCCTCACGCCATGACAAGCTTGAAAAAAGCAATGCGCTGGGATGAAACTCGCTTTGGCCTTGAATACGACTTAGATATCTACATGATTGTCGCGGTCGACTTTTTCAATATGGGTGCTATGGAAAACAAAGGCTTAAACGTGTTTAACTCTAAATGCGTGTTAGCCAATCCGCGTACTGCCACAGATCGTGATTTCCATATGATTGAGTCCATCATAGGTCATGAGTATTTTCATAACTGGACGGGTAACCGTGTTACCTGCCGCGATTGGTTTCAGCTGTCACTCAAAGAGGGCTTGACGGTGTTCCGCGATCAAGAGTTTAGTTCTGACATGGGCTCACGGGCGCTTAATCGTATTGATGCTGTAAAAGTCATGCGTACACATCAGTTTGCTGAAGATGCAGGCCCGATGGCCCATCCGATCCGCCCTGAAAAAGTTATTGAAATGAATAACTTTTACACAGTCACTGTGTACGACAAAGGCGCTGAAGTGATTCGCATGATGCATACTTTACTTGGTGAAGCTGGGTTTAGGCAGGGCATGGATCTGTATTTTGAACGCCATGATGGCGAAGCCGTTACCTGTGATGATTTTGTGGCCGCCATGAGTGATGCTACGGGCAAAGATTTAAGTCTTTTCAAACGCTGGTACTCACAATCAGGCACATCACGTGTCACTGTGGCGGAACACTTTGATAAAGACAGTGAGACATATTCACTGACGTTATCACAAATGACACCAGCAACACCGGATCAGGCGACTAAGCAGCCTTTACACATCCCGTTTGCGATAGAGCTTTTATCGAGGGAAGGTGTATCTCTAAAACGCACTGTACTTGATTTTAAAGAAGAAACACACACCTTTAGTTTTGACGGGATCAGTGAGAAGCCAGTACCTGTGCTGTTAGAGGATTTTTCTGCGCCGTGTATTTTGGAGTTTGATTATCCAGTTGCAAGCCTCATTCACATCATGCGTTTTGCGAGCAGTGACTTTGCAAAATGGGATGCACAACAAAGCTTGTTCACTTACCTTGTAAATAACGCACTGAGCACCCCTGAAGACGCGCAGCTCCCTGATGAAGTGCTCGAAGCGTTACAAAGCGTATTAACTGAGCAAGGTGGCGACCTTGCACTAAAAGCTGAGCTTTTAAAGCTGCCTAGCTTTGAAACCTTGACCATGGCGCAGCAACCGATTGCCGTGGATGACACCCTTACTGTGGTGGCACGTTTTGAAATGCAAATTGCCACAGCGCTTAAACCACGGTTACTGCAAGCGCTCAGTGACTTGCCACTTGAGTCAGCAATGGATGCCGAGCAAGCTGCCATTCGCGCGCTTCGCAATGTGGCACTGTATTACCTAGCTAAAGTCAGTAGCCCAGAGGTTGATGCCTTACTGGCACAGCAATTTGAGTCTAATAACATGACCCATGTGTTAGGTGTACTGAGCGCGTGTGTGAATGCCGGGCACAGTAACACTGAGGATTACCTCACAGCGTTTGAGGCAAACTGGCAAGATGACGTGTTAGTACTTGATAAATGGTTTGCCTTAAATGCCCAGTCTCAGGCGGATGACGTGATTGAAAAGCTTAAGTCTCTTTATCAGCACCCTAAATTTGATTTTGGCAACCCAAATCGCACCCGTGCCTTAGTGGGGACTTTTGCCATGGCAAACCCTAAGCAGTTCCACCGCATTGACGGTAAAGGGTATCAACTACTGCTTGATTTACTCATTAAGCTCAATGACATCAACCCGCAGAATGCGTCCCGCTTAATTACACCTTTTTTAGGCTTTAAGCGGTTTGATGAAAAACGAAAAGCCATGATGAAAAACGCGCTTAAAACTCTGGCGGCCATGCCAGATTTAAGTGCAGATTTATTCGAAAAAGTAGACAGTGCTTTAAAATCAGATGAGTAGGTATGCAGTCATACGTATTTACCTTAGAGCTCAGTGCTGAAGAATGTGAAGCCATTTACGCTGGGACCTTTAAGCAATTACAGGTCACCAGCGATTGTGGTAAGCGCGTTCGTTTTAATGCATTTAAAATACGGCCCTTTGTCTCTCGTCTTGGGGTAAGAGGGCGGTTTAAGATCACCTTAAACGAGCAAAATGAGTTTGTTCGTTTAGAGCAGATTCGATAAGTAAGGGGGTAAAAAAGCCACGGCTAGGTGGTAAGTACCTTGAACATTAAGGGCAAATTAGCATAACATTTCAGTAATTTGTTTGCGCCTTTTTAACGTTTCGCGGCATTTGGGTTTGTTCTACACAGTGAAAACGTGTATAACTGGTCTGGTACGATGTCATACCAATGTTAAAACTGAAGTGTAATTGACAATAAAAACAACCAACAGGTTAGCATTTTGTTATTTTTGCAGTCGCTTCATGGGTTGCACTCATAATTAATAAAAAATATAAATTCAATAACAATATGACCCGCTATAAGGGGGAATAAGAAATGATAAAAAGTCCTCTTTTTGTCAAAAATAAACTAGCAGTTGGGGTTGCTTCGGCAATGCTAGTGCTATCAAGCCAACAGGTAAGTGCTGCAAGCTTTGAGGTTGCAGGTTTCGATGTTAATTTTGACTCCACATTTTCTTTCGGTGTAAGCCAACGAATTGAAGAACGTGATTTTGAAAACCAAATTGGTAAATCTAACCGTATTTACCCTGGTTTAAATAATCACCTCAATTGGAATGGCTATAACGCAGTTACGAATCCAATTTATTCGCAACCTGACGTGTGGGCAGTACCTGGTACTTACTCCACCAACGGTGATGCGGGTAATCTAAACTTTGAAAAGGGCGATGTTTTCTCGCAGCTATTCAAAGGGACGCATGAGCTTTCAATTGCCAAAGACAACTTTGGTTTATTCACCCGCTTTATGTATTTTTATGACTCAGCGCTGATGGATGGCGACTTTGCTTATTCTAATCCGCTTTCTGGCAAGCAAGTTGATCCATGTGAAGACGACGATGCCAAAGAGCAAGTGTGTGCTGATTTCCGTTTACTAGATGCTTTCATCTACGCTGACTTTGACCTAAACGATGGCATGAACCCATTGTCAATTCGTCTTGGTCAACAAGTAGTTAACTGGGGTGAGTCTGCGCTTATCTCTCACGGTATTAACGTTAACCCAGTTGATATTGACCGCTTAAAAGCCCCTGGTGCTGACTTAAAAGAAGCCTTCATTCCGGTAGGCATGCTTTGGGCATCATTGGGTATCACGGATTACACCACGTTAGAGATGTTCTATCAGTATGACTGGCAGAAAACTCGCTTACCTGTTGCAGGTAGCTACTTCTCTACTAACGATTTTGCTGCTGAAAACGGCTATTTACAAAACATCCAGTTTGGTTTTGGTTCACGTCCAGAGCAAGACATGGAATACTTACTGGCAAGCTTAAACGGCTTATACGCTCAGTTTGGTCAAGTTGCTGCCGCTAAGGGTATTAATCCACAATCTGCTGAAGGCCAAGCCCTTTTAGCTGAAATGTATTTAGCAAGCCCAACTAGCGTGGCACTTCGTCTAAATGGTGACGAAGGGAGTGTTGAGCCTGATGACGGTGGTCAATACGGTATTAAGTTAGGTACTTTCTTACCTGAACTTAACGACACTGAAGTGGCTGCGTATTTCATCAACTACCACAGCCGTCGTCCTGTGATTTCAGGTATTGCCTCTAACTTTACTGGCGCTGCTCTGCAACAAGACTTAGGTTACATTGCACAAAACACCATCACAGCTGATAACGTTGCCAACCTTCAAGCGTTTACTAAAGCACGTCTTGAATACGTTGAAGACATCAAGCTATATGGCTTGAGCTTTAATACCATGATTGGTGAAACAGCGTTTGCAGGTGAATTTGCCTATCGTCAAGATGAGCCACTGCAAATTGATGACATCGAGCTTCTTTATGCAGCGATGCCAGAGCAGTTAGGCGAAGCCGGCCTTCGTCCTGAACTACGTGGTATTTCTCAGCTAGACACTGTGGCACCAGGTGCCGAAGCGCAAGGCTTCATCTTACGCGATTCAATGCAGCTGCAATTTACTGCGACACATTTATTTGGCCCAACACTGGGTGCAGATTCTTGGGCACTACTTGCTGAAGTAGGCGGTATCAAGATTTCAGATATGCCTGAATACGACGAGTTACGTTTAAACGTAGCTGGTACGGGCCGCTCTGGTGTAATGCAAGGTCCTGCACCTGATTACACTTTGATCCATCAAGCGCTTTCAAATGGCCCTGAAACGAACCCGTTCCCAACGGATTCAGCATGGGGTTATAAGCTGGTTGCTAAGGGTGATTACTCAAACATTATGTCTGGTTGGAACTTCTCGCCACGCGTGGTGTTCTCACATGATGTGAGCGGTATTACTCCGGATCCTTTGTATCTCTTTATTGAAGACAGAAAGTCACTGGGTGTGACCTTCAACTTCAACTATCAAAATGCGTGGTCAGTGGACCTTGGTTACAACAGCTTCTTCGGTGGCGGTGCAACCAACAACTTCGCAGATCGCGATTATATTTCGTTTAATATTAAATATTCTATCTAAGGGTACAGACATGTTTAATAAACCTACCCTAATTGCAGCAGCACTGTGTGGTTTTGTAACCACAGGTGCGGTTGCGAAAATGTCAGCTGATGAAATTGCTCGTTTAGGCAATGACTTAACGCCACTTGGCGCTGAGAAAGCAGGCAATGCGGATGGGTCCATTCCAGCATGGACTGGTGGTTTAACTAAAACACCAGCGAATTACAGTGTTGGTATGCACCACCCAGATCCGTTTGCTGCTGACCTAAAGCAATTTACCATTGATAAAAGCAATGTGGCGCAGTACAAGGACTTCTTGTCACCAGGTCAAATTGCCATGTTTGATGCGTACCCAGATACGTTCAAAATGCACATTTACCCAACGCGTCGTAGTGCGTCGTACCCACAGTTCATCTATGATGCTACGAAACAGTACGCAGCCACTGCAGAGCTTGTTGAGCAAGGTAATGGTATTAAGAACACAGCGATTGGTATTCCATTCCCGATTCCAAAAAATGGTTTAGAGGCTATTTGGAACCACATTCTGCGTTATCGTGGTTTGTCTGTGCAGCGTTACGGTGGTCAAGCAGCACCAACGGCGTCTGGTTCATATAACATTGTTGGTTTTGACGAAAAACTACTTGTTAAATACTCAGACACAGATGCAACGCCTGAGAAGCTTTCTGAATCAAACATTTTGTTTAAGTTTAAGCAAAAAGTAACAGAGCCAGCGCGTCTTGCGGGTACGGCCCTGTTAGTTCATGAAACCATGGACCAGATCAAAGAGCCTCGCCAAGCGTGGACTTATAACACAGGTCAGCGTCGTGTACGTCGTGCGCCAAACGTAGCGTATGATGCACCAGGTACAGCGTCTGATAACTTACGTACTACCGATGACTTCGATATGTTTAACGGTTCACCAAACCGTTATAACTGGGAGCTTAAAGGTAAAACTGAGATGTACATCCCATACAACAGCTACAAGCTTCACAGCGATAAGCTAAAGTATGATGACATCTTAATGGCAGGTCACATTAACCCTGAGCACGTACGCTATGAAAAGCACCGTGTGTGGGTAGTAGAGGCAACGCTTAAAGATGACACTCGTCACATCTACAAAAAGCGTGTTTTCTACATCGACGAAGACAGCTGGCAAATCCATGTTGCTGATCTTTACGATAACCGCGACCAGCTATACCGTGTAGCGATGGCACATGGCGTAAACTACTACGAAGTGCCTACGCACTGGAGTACGCTAGACGTGTACTACGATTTGAACTCACGTCGCTATCTTGCGATTGGCTTGGACAACGAAGAGAAAATGTATGACTTCTCTCAGCAGTTCCGAGACAGTGAATTCACGTCAACAGCGCTACGCCGCGAAGGTCGACGTTAATCATAGCGACAGGAAACTGTCGCACTGAATAGGCTAAGCTTTCGTTTAGCTCTATTCAACAAGGGGTAGCACGCGAGAGTTTGTTACCCCTTTTTATACGCTTTATACACTTAGATTCATCAACACAGCGATTACACTATGCGTCACTCTGTTTTTTCGTACGCGACTCTTATGGTCAGTGCCTGCTTTCTTAGCGTACCTAACACGTCTTTAGCCAAAGCCGTTTCTCAAGCGCCCATTCCAGCTTTTATGGCGCCCAATGCAACCAAGGCGTTATTAACTGACATTACCTCTGTGGGCGATTCTTTAATTGCCGTAGGTAAACATGGCATAGTTTTAACCAGCCAAGATGGCGAAAACTGGCAACAAGCCAATGTGCCAGTGCAAAGTTTATTAACCTCAGTCACCTTTGCCGATGAGCGAACGGGCTGGGCGTGTGGCCACGATGCCACTATTTTAAAAACCCAAGACGGCGGCTATAACTGGCAGCTGCAACTTTACCGCCCTGAAAACGATCGTCCTTGCTTAGACCTTCATTTTGAAAACGACAGCACAGGCTTTGCGGTTGGCGCGTATGGTATGTTTTATCGCACCAGCAATGGTGGCGACTCATGGCAAGCACAATTTAATGACAGCCTGTTATACCCAGAAGACCGTGACTATTTAAACGATTTAAAAAATGACGACCCTGAAGGTTATGCCATTGAAACGGCGTCTATTTTACCGCACTTTAATCAGCTTTCTGGTTACAGCGGTGGGGTACTTTTAGCGGCAGAACTCGGCACATTAGCAAAAAGCACGGCAAGCGTACCTAGCTTTACTCGTTTTGACGAAATCTACCCAGGTTCGTTTTTTGATTTAAAAGAACTTAAAAATGGTGACTTATTAGCCGCAGGTCTTCGTGGTAACGCCTTTATCTCAAAAGACCGTGGTGAAAGCTGGCAGGAGTTAGATACCCAGTCACAAGCCACCATCAACAGTATTTTAGTGACCGACTTTGGTGCTTATATGTTCTCAAATTCGGGTGTGCTGCTGCGTTATAGCAATGGCAAAATCACAAAAACCGTTTTCCCAGACGGCAAAGCACTGCTTGCAGGCGTGCAATATAAAGGGGCGCTCATCATGGTGGGTGAGGCAGGCATTAAACGTGAGGAGTTAAAGTAAACCCATGGGTAAGTTACTAGATATTTTTGAACGCGGTGTGTTTCGCCACCGTGTGTGGGTGATTTTAGCCTTCATTGCAGCAAGTATTTATTTGACGATGCAGGCCACGCAAATTCGCTTGGATGCCAGCTTTAATAAGAACATTCCGCTAAACCACGAATACATGCAAACCTACTTGAAGCATGAAAAGCAATTTGGTGGTGCGAACAGCATTTTAATTTCTGTGTGCGATGCGCGCGGGGACATTTTTAACCCTGAATTTTTCACTCAGTTAAAATCGGTGCACGATCAGCTTTACTTCATTCCTGGCGTAAATCGTACTTTAGTGAACTCCATTTTTGCGCCAAGTGCGCGCTTTGTTGAGGTGGTTGAAGACGGTTTTGCAGGCGGTCCTATCATTCCTGCGGATTTCCAACCCACTCAGCAAGGCCTTGCCAAAGTTAAAGAAAACATTGAAAAGGCGAAAGTAGTTGGTCGCATGGTGGCAAACGATTATTCGTGCGCCATGGTGACAGCTCAGCTGATGGAGATTGACCCAAACACCAATGAAAAGTTAGATACACTGGCGTTTGCTAAAAAACTGGAAGACGAAGTTCGCGGTCAATTTGAAACGGATAACGTGTCTATTCATATTATCGGCTTTGCAAAAATGGCCGGTGATGTGGCGGATGGCGCAAAAGACGTAGTGACCTTCTTTGCGATTGCCATTGCCTTTACCTTTATCATGGTATGGCTGTTCTGCCGTAGCTTTAAGCTTACTTTATTGCCGATTGTGTGTTCTTTCATTGCCGTTATCTGGCAAATGGGTTTATTAACAGAGCTTGGCTTTGGTCTCGACCCTATGTCGATTTTGGTGCCTTTCTTAGTTTTTGCCATTGGTGTGAGCCACGGCGTACAGATGATCAATGCCATCAATAAGAAAGTGGCCGGCGGCGAAACCGCTAAAATTGCGGCACAAGCAAGCTTTAGAGCGCTACTTGTACCAGGTGGTATTGCGCTACTTTCAGATACAGTGGGTTTCTTAACCTTACTGGCGATTGATATTGGTATTATTCGCGAGCTTGCGATTACCGCATCGCTAGGTGTGGCGGTGATCATTTTCACTAACTTAATGTTATTGCCAGTACTTGCGTCGTTTGTGCGCTTTAAAGGCAATGACACTTCAGACAGCTTTGCAACTTTACGTGCCGCGCTTGTGACTACCACACAAAAAGGCCGTGCTGGCGTGATTTTAGCCATCACAGCAGCGCTATTTGTGTTTGGTTATGCGCAGTCTCAGTACATGCAAATTGGTGATATGCAGGCAGGTAGCCCAAGCTTGCACCAAGATGCACGCTATAACCAAGATACCTTCTTGATCACGGATAAATACTCCATTTCAGTGGATATTTTAAAAGTGTTAGTGGAAGCCGAGCCTGAGGCCTGTACTTACCATGACACTATGGCACGCATTGATCGCTTCCAGTGGAAGATGCAAAACGTACCGGGCGTACAAGATGCCATTTCACTGCCGAGTGTGGCACAACAAGTGAATGCCGGTTATAACGAAGGTAACCTTAAGTGGCAATCATTGCCGCGCAATACAGCCTCACTCGTGCAATCTACCGCACGTGTTGAAACCAGTACTGGCCTACTTAACAGCGACTGCTCAGTGATGCCTGTGGTGATTTTCTTAGAAGATCACAAAGCACAAACCATCGAGCGTGTGGTTGCAGCAGTAAAACAATATGGCGCAGAAGAAGAAACCGAATCACTGAAGTTTAAAGTGGGTTCTGGCCCAATAGGGGTAATGGCTGCGACAAACGAGTCAGTGTCTGAAGCACAAACGCCAATGATGCTGTATGTTTACGGCGCGGTTATCATCTTGTGTTTATTGAGCTTCCGCTCAGTGAAAGCCACCATTGCCGTAGTGTTGCCGCTTTATATCGTATCTACGTTGGCGCAAGCGCTGATGGTGTGGTTAGAAATCGGTTTAACCGTGTCTACATTGCCTGTGATTGCTTTAGGGGTAGGTATTGGTGTTGATTACGGGATTTACATTTTAAGCTCGATGATGAACCAGCTGAAATCTGGTGTACCACTGCGTGATGCTTATGCCAATGCCTTGGTTGAACGCGGCAGTGCGGTGCTCTTTACCGGTATCACCTTAGCCATAGGTGTCAGCACGTGGATTTTCTCTGCCCTTAAATTCCAAGTGGACATGGGTATTCTATTAACCTTCATGTTCCTAGTGAATATGCTAGGTGCAGTGGTGCTTTTACCAGCAATTGGTGCCTTCTTGTGGCAAGGTGGTAAAAAAACTTCTGAATAATTGTTCTTAGAAATGGTCATTATTGACCATTTCTATCTATATTTTGTGAATACTTGACCAACCAGTTGAATCTATTAGTGGTTTTTGGTCAAAAAGACTATTTTTTGCAGCCCTAAAAGCGTTAGAATCGTATCGACTCCAAGCTATGGCTGTACACATATCTACCGTTCACAGGTGATATAGATAAGGAACACACAATGACACAACAAGACGGTCACACCTCGGTTATTTTGGATAATGTCAGTAAACTTATTCAGAAGAAGGTACGTGGCAACTCAGCGTCGCTTGTGGAAACGTTTGCCAAATCCTTGTACAGCAACATGTCAAAAGAGGATTTGGCAAATCGTAACGACAGCGACCTTTATGGTGCGGCATTGAGTCTTTGGAACTCATTGGAAAAAACGCCCGCAGATGATGTATGCATTCGCGTCATCAATCCAACGCTTGCCAAACATGGCTGGCAATCTTCCCACACTATCGTTGAAATCATCGCAAAAGACATGCCTTTCCTTGTGGATTCGGTGCGTATGGCGATGAACCGCATGAACATTGCATCCCACCTGTTATTACACTGCCCACTGAAAGTGCAGCGTGATGATTCAGGCGCAATTTCAGCGCTTTCAGGTTTAAAAGCCGAGCAAAAAGCAAACTCAGTGCAAACCGTCTTCTTTATTGAGATCGATCGTCAAACTAATATGGATGACGTAGCGGCCTTTAAAAAAGAGTTGGAATCTGTACTTAACGACGTGTCATTAGCGGTCACCGATTGGCAACCGATTTTAACTAAACTCAAAGAAGTCACCGACTCGATAAAAACGAGAAATAAAAGTGCATCAAAACAGGAAATTCGCGAAACCGAAGAATTCTTGAAATGGGTTGCTAATGATAACTTCACGTTAATGGGCTATCGCCAGTACGATTTAAATCCAATCAAAGGCGATTACGAGTTAGTAAGTGTGAAGGGCACGAGCCTAGGCTTATTGAAAAAATCTGACGAAGGCCGCGCTTTATTGATTTCCGAGTTCCCTGAAGGGGCGCGCCGTGAAGTCTTAAGTGATGCCATGTTGATTCTAACTAAGACCAACTCAGTGTCACGGGTGCATCGCCCAGCGTATATTGATTACATTGGCATTAAGCGTTTTGACGCTAAAGGTAATGTGATCGGTGAAGACAGATTCATTGGTTTATTCTCATCGAGCTTTTACAACAACAGTGCCGCAGATGTGCCGGTACTGAAAAGTAAAATTGCCCGCATCATGGACATGTGTGACTTTGCTAAAGGCACCCATGCATACAAAGCGGTTCTTAATATCCTTGAAACCTACCCACGTGATGAATTGGTGCAAGCCAATGAACAAGAGCTACTTAACGTCGCCATGGGTGTGTTACAAGTGCAAGAGCGCGACATGTGCCGCTTGTTTGTACGTAAAGACATGTATGGCCGTTTCTTCTCGTGCATGGTGTATGTACCACGTGAGCGTTATAACACAGCGCTACGCCGTGAAACCCAAGCGATTTTAGCCAATGCCTTTGGCTCTGATGAGAAAGTGGAATTCACCACTTATTTTTCTGAATCCATTCTTGCGCGTACTCAGTACACCGTCCGTGTTAAGAACAGCAATGTTGACGTGAATGTGAAAGACATCGAAAACAATTTGATTGAAGCTGCCCGTACGTGGGAAGACAAACTCCACAGTGCGCTATTAGAAAACGCCGGTGAAGCCCGTGGTAATGAACTTTACCGTAAATACGCCACTGCGTTTGCAAGCGCTTATAAAGACGTAGTGCTGCCAAGTGCCGCTGTGGTTGACATTGAAAAACTGGAATCACTGGATGATGAAAACAAGCTTGAAATGCTGTTTTATCGCCCGCAAGAAGAAGCCAATGGCAACACAGTCCGTTTAAGCTTATTCCATAAAGATGAGCCAATTCACCTCTCTGACGTAATGCCAATGTTAGAAAACTTTGGTTTACGTGTGATTGGTGAAACGCCGTACGCAGTAAAATGCAGTGACGGTCGCGTTAATTGGATCATGGACTTCACCATGCTTTTAAATAACGCCAGTGATAAAGACTTTGATAAAGTGTCGCAGCGTTTCCAAAAAGCCCTCACGGACGTTTGGAATAATCACTTAGAAGACGACGGTTTTAACCGCTTGGTGCTGCTTGGCGGCATGACAGGGCGTGAAGCATCCATTTTACGTGCTTATGCGAAATATATGCGCCAAATTGGTGTGACTTTCTCGCAAAACTACATCGAAAGCACGTTTGATAAGTACCCGAACATTGCGGCAGACATAGTAAAACTCTTTACTAAAAAGTTTTCTATCAAAACTAAAGCATCTGAAAAAACACTTGAGAAACAAGCTCAAGTGGTGATTGATGCACTTGAGCGTGTATCTAACTTAGATGATGACCGTATCATCCGTATGTATGTGGACATGATCAATGCCACATTACGTACTAACTACTTGCAAAAAGATGAAAACGGTAAGTTTAAGTCATACATCTCATTCAAGATTAAGCCTGAGCTTATTCCTGATATGCCGTTACCACTGCCTGCGTATGAGATTTTTGTTTACTCACCACGCATTGAAGGTGTGCACCTTCGTGGTGGTAAAGTGGCTCGTGGTGGCTTGCGTTGGTCAGACCGCCGTGAAGACTTCCGTACCGAAGTACTTGGCCTGGTAAAAGCGCAGCAAGTTAAAAATACCGTGATTGTGCCTGTGGGTTCAAAAGGTGGCTTTGTTTGTAAACAGCTTCCTGATGAGCGCGAAGCCTTCTTTAAAGAAGGGCAGGAATGTTACAAAATTTTCATCCGTGGTCTTTTAGACATCACAGACAACATTTCACGTGGTGAGATTGTGCCGCCTGTGGATGTTCAGCGTCATGATGAAGACGACCCATACCTAGTTGTGGCTGCCGATAAAGGCACAGCGACTTTCTCTGACATTGCTAACGGCATTGCTGATGAATACGGCTTCTGGTTAGGTGATGCCTTTGCCTCAGGTGGTTCAATTGGTTATGACCACAAGAAAATGGGGATTACAGCTAAAGGTGCGTGGGAGTCAGTTAAGCGTCACTTCCGTGAAATTGGGATTGATTGCCAAAGCACAGACTTTACCGCAGTGGCCATTGGTGACATGGGCGGTGATGTATTTGGTAATGGTATGTTGCTTTCTAAGCACACGCGCCTTCAAGCGGCATTTAACCACTTACACATTTTCATCGACCCAAATCCTGATGCAAAGAGCAGCTGGGATGAGCGTAAGCGCTTATTTGAACTGCCACGTTCAAGCTGGGAAGACTATGATACGTCATTGATTTCAGAAGGCGGTGGCGTGTTCTCGCGTCAATCTAAGTCAATTACCTTAACGCCAGAAATCAAGAAAATGCTTGGCACTAAAAAAGCCAGCATGACGCCAAATGAGCTCATCAAAGCATTACTGAAAATGCCTGTTGATTTACTTTGGAATGGCGGTATCGGTACGTACGTTAAAGCAAAATCTGAAACTGATGCAGACGTGGGTGACCGCGCTAATGATGCACTTCGCATCAACGGTCACGAGCTTGGCGCAAAAATCTTTGGTGAAGGTGGTAACTTAGGTGCCACACAACTTGGCCGAATTGAATTTGCAGCTAAAGGCGGGCGCATCAACACAGACTTCATTGATAACGTAGGTGGTGTGGCGTGTTCGGATAACGAAGTTAACATCAAAATACTACTTAATGGCTTAGTGGCAGAAGGCGACTTAACACGTAAACAGCGTGATGAACTGCTTTATGCCATGACAGATGAAGTCTCTGAGTTAGTACTCAAAGACTGTTACCGTCAAACTCATACTCTGTCGGTGACCCAATCTAAAGGTGCTGCGACGCTTAAAGAAAAAGTGCGCTTTATCCATGCCCTTGAAAAAGAAGGCAAGTTAGACCGTGCCATTGAGTTCTTACCGACTGATGAAGAACTCGCAGAGCGCGCTGCAGCAGGTAAAGATTTAACGCGTCCAGAGCTCTCCGTGTTAGTGAGCTACGCGAAGATGGTCTTGAAAGAAACCTTAGTCGTGCCGGAAATTACGGATAACCCGTATTACCGCTCTTTCTTAGTGAATTCTTTCCCTGTACCACTGCGTGAGCGCTTTAATGCCGCGATGGATAACCACCCACTGCGTGCTGAAATCATCGCGACCAAGCTTGCCAATAACATTGTGAATGACATGGGCCTTAACTTCATGATCCGTATGCATGAAGAAACCGGTGCTTCAGACAGTGAGATTGCGCTTTGCTACACCATGGCTCGTGAGATTTTCTCAATGACGGAAACATGGTCTGCCATCGAAGCGTTAGACAACCAAATCCCTGCCATAGTGCAAACGGAAATGTTATATCAACTGCGCCGTACTGTACGCCGTGCAACCCGTTGGTTCTTACGTCATCGCAACAAAGCGCTGGATATTGAGCAAAGCCTGGCGTTCTTCAAGCCAGCCTTTGATGACTTAAATGCCAACATTGAAAGCTACATGGTAGAAGACGAAGCCGCACGTCTAGCAAAAGAAGCGAAATCGCTAGAGCAAGAAGGCGTACCAAAAGAGCTTGCCAATCGCATTGCTCAGCTTTCAAGCTTGTTCTCTGTGATGGACTTAGCGCAAGTCGCTGAAAGTTCAGAGAAGAGCATACAAGTGGTGTCGAGCACTTACTTTAAGCTAGGTGCACGTTTAGGACTTCATTGGTTCCTAGACCAAATCACCAATCAGCCTGTGGCTAACCATTGGCAAGCATTGGCACGTGCATCTTACCGCGAAGAGCTAGATTGGCAGCAGCGTTCCTTGTCTGCTGTGGTGTTACAGCGTGGTGAGATAGAAAGCACAGATGAGGTGGACAACCTGATTGAAACTTGGATGGATGATAATGCCACCATCCTAGTGCGTTGGCAGCAAATGCTGAGTGAGTTTAAGACTTCACAAAGCCACGATTTTGCTAAGTTCTCGGTTGCCCTGCGTGAGCTCATGTTATTGAGCCACAACTGCGACTCAGTGAATTAATGCACTCATAATCAAAACTGTTTAAAATACCTCGGCCCAGCCGGGGTATTTTTTTATATCGTTCAAGAAGAGACCAGCATGTTTTATCAACTCGCACGGGAGCTGATGTTTCGCCAAGACGCGGAGCAATCCCATGATTTTGCCCTAAAGAATTTGCATCGTTTTGCTAATACGCCTGTCAGTCACATTTGGCGCCAGTCTTTGCCAGATAAACCAGTCAACGTGTTTGGGCTTGAATTTAAAAACCCAGTTGGTTTGGCCGCTGGACTTGATAAAAACGCTGAATGCATTGATGCGTTTGCACAAATGGGTTTTGGCTTTATTGAAGTTGGAACGGTAACCCCTAAACCGCAAGTGGGTAATCCTAAGCCGCGTTTGTTCCGCTTGCCACAAGCACACGGCATCATTAACCGGATGGGGTTTAATAACCATGGGGTGGATGCGTTAGTTTCGAATGTTAAAGCCAGCCGTTATGACGGCATTCTTGGCATTAACATAGGTAAAAACAAAGACACACCGAACGAGCAGGGCGTGGATGACTACGTTCACTGTATGAACAAAGTGTTTGAGCATGCGTCATACATCACAGTCAATATAAGTTCTCCGAACACGCCGGGTTTGCGTGACTTACAATATGGCGAAGCGCTCGACGCTTTATTACAAGATTTAAAAAATGCCCAGTCTGATCTTAGTGCCAAACACCATAAAACCGTGCCTATGCTAGTAAAAATTGCGCCAGATTTAGACGATGTGCAACTAGAGCAAGTGGCCAATTCGTTAGTGACTAATCAAATCGACGGTGTGATTGCCACCAATACAACTTTGGCCCGTGATAAAGTCGCGCATTTAGAGCACGGACAAGAAATGGGTGGTTTATCTGGGCGTCCGGTTCGTGAAAAAAGCACGCAAGTGGTGCAAGGGCTGCGTCGTCACACCCAAGGTAAATTACCGATCATCGGCGTTGGCGGGATCGATTCCAGTGCCAGTGCCAATGAGAAATTACAGGCGGGTGCCTCGCTAGTGCAGGTGTACTCTGGTTTTATTTACGAAGGCCCGCCGTTGATCAAAAAGATCCTTCAAGGCTTATAAGGATCGGTTATTTAACTTATTGATCCTTAACCTTTTATTCTAATGAAAGCGCTTAACATTTGAGCGCTTTTTCCTATAATGCAAGCATCATAATAAGATTAAACGGAGTTGCACGTGTTAGCTGACTCGCGCCACTGGACATGGATTGCCTGTGACAAGACCGGTTATTTACACTTGGACTTAGGGCCAGATGTCGCTCTGTGCACGCCTTTTAAACTAAGACGTTTAATTAAACAAGATAAAACTCGCGCGTTTTCGCTCGCTGAAGCTCAGTTTTATGAGCAAGTCAGTGACTACCTCAAAACTTTTCAGCTTTGGTCAGACGCTAAAATTTGCCAAATTGCCATAAATGCCACAGCAGCAAAGTTTCAGTTAAAGCCTGAGCTTGCTAAAAGCTGGTTTTTCCATACGTATCATGGTAATCACACCAATCAAAGTGCGGTGATTGAGCTTAACGCAAAATCCCACAGCGGTTTATTTTTGATTATCGAACATAATCAGGATTCCGTGCTGTGTCTTAATCTTGAAGACGACATTGAACTTGATGCTGGCATTCACCTCAAAGCCTGTGATGTTATTCGGGTTTTAAATGACCGAATTCATCCTTGGGTGCATAGCCGCGAGTGCGCTTTAAGAGCGTAAAAATCCTGAATATTCCCCGCTCCTAGCCATTTTCACCTTGGTTGTATGTTACACTTGCGCCAATTTAGTTAGATTTAGGTTATGTCTGTGCAATTTACTGCGCTTACTTCGATTGGGGTTGAAACCCTGCTTGCCGATGAATTAACGGCTCTTGGTGTTACGGTTACTAAACAAACGGTTGGCTCTGTTGATTTTGACGCTGATTCGATATTGGCTCAAAAGGTCTGCTTATGCTCGCGTTTAGCCACTAGGGTGTTATTAAAGCTTGATGATGCGGATGACATCAAAGACAAAACCAGCTTGTATCGTTTTGCTAAAACTCAGCCTTGGCAGGATTTTTTTGGCCCAAATCAAACCTTTGCCGTGGAATTTAATGGCACTAACCACAGCCTAAAGAATACGCAGTTCAATGGCTTGGTGATCAAAGATGCAGTCTGTGATTACTTTTTTGACCTCTATGAAAAACGCCCTAGTGTGGATAAAACCACGCCAGATGTGCGTTTAGTTGCAAAGTTACACCGCACTAAAATTAAACTCTATGTTGATTATTCTGGCCCACGTTTATCAGACAGAGGCTACCGTAAAGCCCAAGGTAAGGCGCCAATTCGTGAACACTTAGCCGCTGCGTTAGTGTTGCGCTCTGGTTACATGGAAAACCAAGATAAGCCATTATTTGACCCTTCTTGTGGTTCAGGCACGTTATTGATTGAAGCGGCGCTCATGGCGCTTGGTCGCGCGCCGGGGCTTAACAAACGCTTTGCATTTGAACGCCTTCCAAGTTTTCGTGAAGCCAAATTCAAAGAGCTTAAAGCAGAAGTTAAAACCCAAAAAACCGAGGCGCGTCCTTATTTAATTGGTCATGACATTGACGACAAAGTACTTCACATCGCCCAAGAAAACGCCAAACGTGCCGGCGTTGAGGAGTATATCCAATTTCAACACGGTGATATGACCTCGCTTTCAAACCCAGCTAATCGCAAAGGGATAATGCTTGCTAACTTGCCTTATGGTGAGCGTTTAGGTGGCACAGCGGAGTTGATAGCGCTTTACCGTCAATTTGGTGAGCGCTTGAAAAAACACTTTGAAGGTTGGCAATTATTTTTACTTGGTACGGATGAAAGCCTATTTAAGCTTTTAAAACTTGCCAAGAAAAAAGCCTATAAGTTTAAAAATGGCCCGCTAGATACCTTGCTTGTGCGTTATGAAATGACTGCTGAGCAAGTCGCACAAACAGAGCGCGCTGACAGCAGCTTAAACTTTAGTGAATCCCGTGCGTTTGCTAACCGCTTGAAAAAGAACATAGCGAATTTAAAAAGCTGGCGAAAGCGTGAAGAAATCAACGCGTTTCGCGCTTACGACGCGGATATCCCTGAATACAATGTTGCGGTAGATGTATACAACACCTTAGAAGGTGAGCAACTTGCAGTGATCTTTGAATACGCCGCGCCAAAATCTGTGGATGAAGTCACCGCTGAGCGCCGCTTACAAGACATAGTCACTTTAACTATTGAGACACTCGGCATTAGCCCAACCAATGTGTCTGTTAAGGTGCGTAAAAAACAAAAGGGCAATAGCCAGTACCAGCGCCAAGAGCAAAGCGGTCGCTTTCATAGTATCAGCGAATTTGGTGCCAAGCTTAAAATCAACGCCTTTGATTATCTAGACACTGGGGTGTTTTTAGATCACCGTTTAGCGCGCCGTACGGTAGGGCAGCTTGCTAAAAACAAACGTGTGTTAAACCTTTTTGCTTACACAGGTAGTGCGTCGGTGCATGCAGCCATCGGCGGCGCAAAATCCGTATTAACCGTGGATATGTCTAATACCTACCTAAACTGGGCGAAAGACAACTTTGCGCTAAACGGCTTATCAAACCGCCGTTTTCGTTTTATCCAAGCAGATTGCCTCGAGTGGCTTAGCCGTGCAGACGGTGAGTTTGATGTGATTTTCTTAGATCCACCGACGTTTTCTAATTCAAAGCGCATGAAAGGGGCTTTTGATGTGCAGCGTGATCACGTGACGTTATTAAAAGATGCCATGAAGTTACTGAGTAAAGACGGCACCTTGATTTTCTCAAATAATAAACGTGGCTTTAAGATGGATACAGATGCGTTAAATGCGCTGGGTATTGCTGCTGAGAACATCAGTGACAAGACGTTATCACCTGATTTTAAACGCAATCAGCAAATTCATAATGCGTGGCAGGTGACGCATGCCTAAGTACACCCTGTACCACACGGATGGCTGCCATTTGTGTGAGCAAGCCCATGATATTTTAATGTCGATTGCGGGCCCAGAAGACGTTGTGATGCAAGACATCATGACGGATGACGCGCTATTAGCTGAATTTCAAGTACACATTCCAGTGGTCAAAGTGCATCACACAGATGAGTTAGTGTATTGGCCATTTACGGCAAATGATGTGAAGTAATTATATGGATTTACTACGTATTTCTGATGCCAAACTCGCTTTTGGCACACACCCATTATTAGATAACGCCGATGCGGTGTTCGCCAAAGGTGAGCGCGTGTGTATTGTTGGGCGAAACGGCGCGGGCAAATCAACCCTGTTAAAAGTGATTTCTGGGCAAGTTATCCTCGATGAAGGCACCATCAACCGTGTTAACGACATCACCATAGCACGCCTTGAGCAAGACCCACCAAAGGGCGTGACAGGCACTGTATTTGACTATGTCGCCAATGGTTTGCCTAAAGTGGCTGCCTTACTGATTGACTACCATCAGATTTCTGATGCCTTAGCAAAGGGCACTGACGATAAACTGATTAATCGTTTAGAGCGCATTACTTCAGAGTTAGACGCCCTTGATGGCTGGCGTTTTGACTCTAAAATTAAACTGGTTCTTGCGCAACTTGATTTAAGCCCTGAACAGCAACTCAGTGAGCTGTCAGGTGGTTGGCTACGTAAGGTGGCGCTTGCAAAGGCCTTAGTGAGCGAGCCAGACATCTTGTTACTCGATGAGCCAACGAACCACCTAGACATCAGCTCCGTGGCGTGGCTTGAGCAGTTTTTAAAAGTGGGTCGTTCGCAAATGATTAAACATGCCACTGACTTTGTGTTCCCATCAAAGCGCGGGATTGGCATGACACGACAAACTTTTTGGCATCGCATCAAACACTATGCTATTTTGGCATCAGTTGAATCGCCGTTATCACCGCATACGCTTAGACACGCGTTTGCAACGCATTTGCTTAATCATGGGGCGGACCTTAGAGTCGTGCAAATGATGTTAGGTCACAGTGACTTATCAACAACACAAATTTATACCCATGTAGCGAATGAAAGATTGAAGTCGGTACACGAGCAACATCATCCACGTGCTTAGTGCAAGATTTTTAAAGATGTACCGGTCTATATAAAAAA
>JBGTXC010000080.1:0-10888 GCA_041937835.1 Alteromonadaceae bacterium
CTGCAAGATGATCCCGCTTAGCGTTATTACATGAACGGTGTGCCACAACAAAATTGTGACCAAGATCATTGGCGTAGCGTGCAAAGGGGATAAAGTGATCCACCTCAGGTGTTGGCTCACCAAGGCGTTTATTGCAGTAAAAACAGATATCTTTTTGTAGCTCAATTAAAAATGGTCGAATCGCAATTAAGGATGAGCGGTTAACACCAAACAAGAAATCCGTTAGCTGAGTTTTATCCCCTAGTAATATCTGGTTATGTTTAATTGTTTGAATTTTTTCAACCCAAGCTGTTTTAGCAAGGTGCGTGACTAAGTCATAAAACCGCCTAAAACAATACGCAATGCCAGCATTTAGCGTAATTTCCTTACTGCCTCTCTCGTGTGGGTATAAAAAGCAGTCTTCTTCTTTTGAGAGTATTTGTAAGCGCCAAATTGGCCCTTCTTTAATGGTGTGCCACGTACTACTAAAAATTGATTGCCAATTTGGGGATTGCTTTAGCTGCTGGACATTACGAAAGCCTGCTTGCTGGCATTCGTGCAAAGTCGTTATTATTTTTGCTTGCCGTCCTGCATTCTGTTTGAGTAAACCATCATCAACTTGCCCACTAAAAGGCATCGCATGCTGCCAATAAAGCTTTAGAAAGTGCTCGACTAAATCGGCTTGTTTGATGGTTAGCTTATCAGTAGGTAAATGAAGTGGTTTTTCAACACAGATATCGGCAATGGCATGTAAAAGGGCAAACTTGTAGGTCGCAACAAAGTCACCTTCAACAAGGAGCCTTTGAATGTAAGCGATGAAATCCAGCTGGGTTTTTAAAAAGCGTTCCATGCTTTTGTGCCTTACCCTTTTCGAATTATGGCGTTAAGCCAGCGTTCGTTTGCCCTATCTGGGCGTTTATCCCCTGTTTGCCACGCTTTAAGTAATGAAACTGCGGGAATGTGACCTAGTAACTCTTCAAGATTTTCTTCATCCATGTTGGTGAAAGTTCGGCCTTCTCTTGTGACTTCACCTTGCCCATACTTAAAAGAGAGGTACATCACGCCACTGGGTACAAGTAGATCAACCAACTTTTGCATGGTTTGCGGTAAATCGTCACGGCTTACATGAAGCAAGCTAGCGCAACACCAAATGCCTGAGAACTGCTTGCTCGTAGTGAAGGTATCAAATCGGGCATGGTGAACGTCTTGCCCAAGTAATTGGCGGGCACGTTCACACAGTTTTTTTGAGGCATCGAATGCAACTACGTCAAACCCTGCTTGTTTAAATGCCAACGCATCACGGCCACTACCACAGCCTGCGTCTAAGATCCCACTCCCATTTGGCACCAAAAGCAAAAACTCACGATACAGTGCGCCCATTTCAACAGCAAAAGTGCTGTCATAAAACGCAGCGGCATTGTCATCGTAGTAATTAACTGAGTCCATTAAGCTTGCCTTTAAGTCTATAAGAGTCAATAAGTTAGATAAAAGATAACAAGTAAACGCCTGCGGGTACAACTAAATCAATACACCCACCCATCAATGCAATTGGTGGGCATGCCAAGTTCGTCGATTTCTGCGATTAGGTCGTCGATGTACTCAGGACTCTGTGCAGTGCGTTTGGCGTCTGTGAGCCATTTTTTTGCCACTTTGATGTTGGCGTTGCAGGCGTAGTAATTACCTAGCCAAGTTTGTGCATGGCTTTCGCCTTTTTCACCTGCAAGGTGAAAATGCTCAAGGGCAAAGTCACGCTGATTATCCTCATCATACATTTGCCCAAGCACATAATGGGCTTTGGCGGAGTCCGTATTTTGTACAGTGCGCTTTAAAAGTGCCATCGCCTTTTTTGCATCCTGTGGCATGTGAAGGATTGAGGCAATTGTGTATCTGTAGCGCCCATATTGATGGGCTTGGATGAGCCCTAACTGGGCATGCTCTGGCAGTAAATCGAAGTGGGCGAGTTGATTGACAAATTCACGCTTTATTTTATCAGCCGATGCGCGCTCGGGCGGCAAAACTGAGAGCGGTTTAGCATGTGCTAAAAAGCTGACCATGGAGTCCGCCATGTCGGTGTAAAGTGCCAGTGAGCCGTCTAGGAAGTCTTTTTGGCACGCCTTTGGGGCTTTTAATTCCTGTATGGCTTTAAGAGCATGATCGCCTAGTGGCTTGCCGCCACTGACTTGCTCAATAAAATACCCTATGGATTGATTGAGGTTTTTACGAAAGCCCGAGTCGATGGCAAACGCATAGTGCGGCGGCAGTGCCAGTGTTTGCTCACATTCTTGATTGAGTGTGTGAATGGCGCCATTGATGAGTGACCACTGCCCTGCCACTTGGCTGTATTTACCCAGTTGCTCCAGTATTTTTTGCTGTGATGCCGTGGCTTTGGCCGATTTGTTTATTGCCCCGCAAAACACCATGATGATCACGCACAGGTTCACTAAGTTAAGCGTTCGCCATTTGCGCTTTTGGCTGTGTATTCCTTTAGTCATTAATCTTCCTTAATCTCGCGAGCTTGGCCGCTTATGGTCACACTGCCGCCCACTTTGCTTGGGAGTGAGGCGTTTATAATACTGCGTGCTTGCATGTCTTCCCCTTGAATAAAGGTGATTTGCTCGCTTGGTTTACGCTGCGGCGTATTATTTTGCTCGTAAAGTGCTTTTAAATACCCTGCAAACGCGGCACTGGCCGCACCGGTTGCTGGGTCTTCATACACACCGCCATAGGCAAAGGCATTGCGGCTATAAAAAGTGTCATCCGTATGCTGGTACACAAACATCACAGTCACTAACTTATGTGCGTGCATGAAAGTGCGCCCTTTTGCTAAGTCATACTGCATTTGGCTAAGTAGCGCCTTACTTTTAAGGGCAAATACTAAGTGATCTGCCCCTGCGTGAATGTGCGCAGGCGGGATGCTGTCATCTAAATCCGAGGTGCTGTAATTAAAAAGCGCAAGCGTCGCTTTTATGGTCTCATCATCCAGTACCTTGTGGCGGGATGCCGGGGATTCTAAGCTTGCCGAAAAGCTTTCAGCGTGATTGCCTAAATCTGTTTGGTTGCTTTTTCGGCCTTCTACCTGGATATTGGCATCATTAAGCGTGAGCGAATACGTGCCGCCGCCATGCGCTTTTGCAAGGGCTGCACCAAGCGCGATAGTGGCGTGACCGCAAAACGCCACTTCATTTTGGGGTGAAAAGTAACGCACGCGGTAATGATCTCTTGCTAAGGGGCTGGCAAACACGGTTTCACTGTAATTAACCTCTGCCGCAATGGCTTGCATTGTCGCCTCATCAAGGGAAGTGTCTGTTATAACAACGCCTGCGGGGTTACCGCCTTGGTCGCCATCACAAAAGGCGGCAATACGCTGAATGCTAAAGTCGGTTTTTGATGTTGTCACTGTGTGGCTCATTGGTTAAAAACGTAGGCATTTAAGCACAAATGGTACTTTTAGCATGAAGAAGCCCTGCTACTTGCTTACAACATTGTGTGATTTCAATACGTTAGTGTAAAAGCAGGTTAATGTACATAAAGGGTAAGTCTAATGACTTGTTTTAAAGGCTTAGGATAAGTTAAGAGAGGGCTACACACATATTTTGTTGCAAATGGTCACATCTTTTTGTTTTTTAAACCTTTAATATTGCGGCAATTTCACCAATGGACACCCGTAATGACCTTATTTAAACGCTTAGCCTTTGCAAGCTCCCTTTTAGTCAGTGCAAAAGCAAGTGCGCTTCATTGCCCTTCACTTGAATGGGTAAATGACTCCCCCTTAACAGGCGCAGCCCTTGTGGTGGTTGATGGCAACACGCAGTGCACACAAACAGGCGGTGAGCTTAAAAGCGGCACCCCAATGCCTAAAAACGCGGTGTTTAATGTGGCTTCATTGGCTAAACCCATTACCGTAATACTCACTTTACAACTGGTGGCTGAGGGTAAATTACTCTTAGATGAGCCACTTGCCCCTTACTGGGTTGACCCAGACTTAAAAGGCGATGAGCGCGTAAATACCATTACGCCACACATGTTATTAACCCACAGCGCAGGGTTCTTAAATTGGCGCTACCTTGATGCGCAAAACACGCTCACCTTTGTCAACGAGCCTGGCAGCACATTTAAATACTCTGGTGAGGGCTTTGAATACTTAAAAGAGGCATTAGTACGTAAGTTTAATCGCCCTTTTGATGAGCTAGTTAACGAGTATGTGTTTACCCCAGCAGGCATGATCGACAGCACTTTACTCTGGCAAAACGTGAAGGATCAAAGCCGCTACGCCCTGCCACACAGCCCAAGTGGTGAACCACTCGATGTGCCGCTTAGCATTACGGCAAGCGCCGCCGACAACCTTTACACCACAGCACAAGACTACGGCCGTTTTTTACAGCACTTAATAAGCTTTAAAAAAGCGCAGCCTACCCTTTTTAAAACCTTGATTGCCTCACACCACACATTTAGTGACAAGCGCGCCTTTGCCCTTGGGTTTGAGAAACTCACTGGCATCAGCGATGAGCCCATTTTGCTGCACACAGGCGGCGATACGGGTGTCAGCGCCATCATGATGTTTTACCCGCAATCCAATAAAGGCTATGCAATTTTGCTCAATAGCGAAAACCCGAGCCTTGCCTTTGAGAGGCTGATCCCGCAAATGTACTTAGGTAAGGAAATTTGGCAAAGCCGTTAAGGCGCACTATCAAGCACATTTATCATGGCATCCGCAAGTAAGGCATCACTTGGGTTGCCATTGGCTTTTAAGCCGGCAATCACGCTGTGTTTGTTTTCTTCTGGTTGGTTTTGGCTGAGTTTCCACTGCCCAGTAAGCTCTGTGACCTCACATTCTAACCCGACGATGGCGCTGATGAGTTTATCGCGGTAATCCTTTGGGGCATCTTCTAGCTGCCAAGGTGCGACTTGCCCCTTTTCATAGGTGGACGTTTGAAGAAGTAAGGTCTTTTCAAGCCAAGCGGCATCCTGCCTCACTGTAATACTGGCGCGCACGTGCACGGCTGTGTAGTTCCAAGTAGGGACTGCACGGGGGTTGTGTGCTTTTGTGGCGTAAAAATTGGGCGATATGTAGCCATCCACACCATTAAAAATAAATAAGCCCGAGCCGGCGCTTTCAAGGCTGCGCCAAACAGGGTTAGCTTTAGCAATGTGGGATTTAAGCCAAATTTTATTACCTTCATGGCAGAGCACCACAGGCAAATGCATGGCATTGATTTGGCCGTTATCTTGGGTCACTAAAGTGGCAAAAGGATAGGTTTGAATAAAGGCTGTTAAGGCAGCCTCGTCGTTTTGTTCAAAAGGCCGAGGGGTAAACATCATTCCTCCAAAAGACGTGCACTTGGGCTTTTACGCCCAAGTACATTGATAAAACTTAAGCCTTGGCGCTCGCATCCATAGGGTTAGGTGTAGTGGCTTGGCGCATTTGGCTGTTTTCACGCATCACTAGGGCCGCGGCAATACAATAAAGCGGCGTCATCGCCCAAAAAGTAAATTGGTAGCTAAACTCTTCGCCGCCAAAGGCCATAACACTTGCCACTATGGGCATCATTAAACCTAAAAAGGTGTAGCCTTTACTTTTAAATAGCCAACCATAGGGCAAAAAGTGCGAACCAAATAACACCGCCATGGCAAAAGGTAACCAAAGCGACGCCTCAATGTAGATGATAATCAGCACAGGCCAATACAACAGCTGAATAGCGGCAAGCACAGTACCTAATTGTGACAGCGGCTTAAACGGCGCAAACGGGTTTACCTTGAGTAAGGTGGCAATGCCAAACGCCAGCGGAAAAATCACCCCAGTGGCGACCATACACAGCATTAAGGCCGATTTGATTGGCATAAGTAACACCACCACACTTGCAAAAAACATATAAAGCGCCCCTGCCAATATAAAGGGGAGTCCTTTTTTTGTGAGTGTGCCGTATTCGTCGCGCGTATCCATGTGCTTCTCCTTAGGTGGTTATTCGTGGTATTTGCGGATCACGGCTACTTTGCCGTTTTCCAGTTCCAGTACTTCCATCATGGTTTTTGTGTATTCAACCGTTTGTTGGTTTTGTGGGTGAATGCCTTTAGCGTGGTGGCGATAACGAATGGCTACGGCAGAGTCGTTAAACGCAAACACATTGAGTAATTTTGCTTCATATTGGGTGTGGCTACCTAGGTAAAAGGTCATGCCTTTACGCATTTGTGCTTTGCCATCTTTGGCGCGGGTGTCGTCTGTTTGCCATGGTAGGTGACTGTGGCCCACGTCATCGGTTAATAGCGCAAGGTATGCTTCAAGATCCGTTGGCTTTGCGCTTGGCTGCTGGGTTTTAACCATGGCATTAAAATACCTATGTGCAAAACCCACTAACGGATTTTGCGCTGCTTTTTTAGCAGCAAGTGGTGCACTTTCTTTGGCTGGCGGGTTTGTTTTTGCTAAAAGCGACTGGCTCATGCCTGCGGTGATTAGTAAAAATGTGATTAAACATAAGTGTGTTATTTTCATTGTCCTTCCTTAAACCAGTTGAATGCCCGTAACTTTGCCAATGGCCTGCCAAAGCACCTTGACCAATGCGTTGTAGAGCTTTTCCATGGTCACTAACGTGAGGCTTACCAAGGTGTGCACAAAATTTTGCACACTGCGGCTTAAATGATCTTTTGCAGCTTGTTGCATCGCCTCGTCAAATTCGCCCTTTACTATGCCTTTGGCTAGGTACTCAGCTTGCTCTGCAAAGGTGCGCAGTTGAGATTGGCTAAACCCTTTTAGGGTGTTGGCGTCTTCTGCCACTGTGGTTGTAATGGTTTGCTCTAGCTCTTGGGTTAATGCGTTTAAATCCATGGTGTTCTCAGCGTACTAAAAATGATTCATAGGTTAATGAGCGTGTGAGCGCCCCCTCTACCCCTTTTTGATAAAACGCCAGCACATTGGGGCCTATGCCTTTTTCGCAGTCTATGCGTTTTAAGTCTTTCAGCACTGTGCTGATTTCAATGAGCGCGCCCACACTTGGGGCTTCATCTGCAGGCGGCAGTGGCACACCCCGCTCTGTTAAGGCCTGGTATAAGGCATCAATCACGGCGTTTTCTGGCATGGGGCGGGTTTTTGCTAATATGGTTAGGGCGTCAATCTGACCAATCACATTATCAAAGCTGGCTTTTCTGGTATGGCAACTGACAGCCTGTGTGGATGGGCTAAGTGAGGCAAAGTGCGTCATCACTTTTTGGTTGGCATCCACCAACCCAAGGTACAGGGTATTGTGGTAACTCGGTGCAAGCTGCGTGGTGCAACTGCTTAAAAATAAAACAGACACCGCCAATAAACACGTTTTGACAGCGGTGGGTAACTTGGCTTGGGTGATTAACCTGTGTGGCATCCTGCGCTCTTATTTTTGTATGCGCATAAAAAATGCGCCATTGGTTTTACCCATTATGGCGCACCTTTTTAAAAGGTAAATACCTTATTTAGCAACGACTTAATTAAAGGTCACCGACAGCGCACAGTGGTCGCTGAGCATTTTGTCCTCTCGCATGTCGTTAAAGTAGTGGAAGCCTGCTGTGGCAGTGACTTTTTTACCAACCATGAAAGCGTGATCAATCGGCACCGGATAACGCGGGTGGCAACCCATCACATCCTTCGTATAAAGCTGGATGTCAGTGCCGTTAATACGTGCTTTTAGGTCTTTCATAAATTGGTTTGCAGGCTCTGCTAAACGGTGATTCATATCACCGACTACAAGCAACTGTGTGCCTGCTTTGTGTGCGTTTTCAATGTATTCAAACAGTACAGGCGCTTGACGCTCAAGCACTTGGCAAGCGCGTTTTTCATCTTTGCGGTAGTCGTCAATAAAACAGCCGCTTTTCATGTGAAGATTTAAAATTTGCGTTTCGCCCATTGGCGTATCTAAAGTCAGCGCCACACCATAACGTAGGCCGGGGTTACCCAGTGCAAGGGTATCTAAGTTGTTAACGCTATTTATAGCGAGCGCACGTTTTACTGCAAAACCCACTTTTTGTGGCGTGGATTTAAGGCCGTTGCCGCGGCAATCGTATGGGTCGTTGTCTGGGCGCTCACTCATCACTATTTGCCATTGGCTTTCATCAAACACTTGAGCTAGGGCTTGTTTTGAGCTGACTTCTTGTACTGCAACAACATCTGCATCTAGGCTGGCTGCGTAGCTTTTTAACTCTTGAAGTGTAGCGGCATCGCGCGGCTTACAGCCTGAATCTATGGGGTATGCCAAATGCTCCATGTTCCAGCTGACTACGCGGAACTGACCTGGTTGTTTATCGGCAACCACTGGGGTTGGCGGCGTGTTATCGCACGCACTTAAAAGCGCTACCGCAGCGCTTAGCATCATAGCTTGGTAAGAAAAACGCATGTTACTGCCTTTAATTATTTTAGTTTGGGGTGATTTTAATGTGATGTTATCACAAGTACAGCTTTTTGAGACAAAGCTGTAAAAAGAAAGTGGTGATCGGGCTTTTATTTTATAAAAAAGTACCCGCTTAGGTTTAACGGAATAACACCCATAGGCATAACAGCACCACGGCAATGCGCCAGATCATACCCCATGTTGTAAGGGGTGTTTTTTCTGAGCGAAACAACGGCCTTGCTTCTTTAGGCTGATTTTTAGGGGCGCTTAATTTAATAAAGACCAAAGCCACAGCAAGTACTGCAGCGATGATCAATAACATAGTTTGCATCTTTGCTCCTTAACCTGAATTGGTGTGGCTTTGTGTGGCGCATGCTAAGGCACTTTGTCTGTTATAAGTTAGGCTGTGCTTTTTCTAGCTCAGCAATGCGTGCTAATTGTTGATTGGCATTGTTACACCAGTAGCATCGCGCTTTGGGAGCAAGTGCAAGGGCTTGCTTATACTCGGCTTTTGCAAGCGCGTAGTCTTTTACGGCAAGGTAGGCATCCCCTAAGCTATCATGCAGGTTGCCGTCCCCTGGGAAGATAGCAATGTTGAGCTTAAATAGAGGAATGGCAGCATGCGGCTTGGCTTCTTTTAAAAGCGTTAAACCTAAGCGATTTAACGTGCGTTTTGACTTAAAGGAATCTTTAAAGCGCGCCTCTAAGGTGTTGTAAGTCAGGTTTTCATCAAGGACTGCGCTTAATATTTGCTCCCTCGCGCCGAGCGTTAAACCTTTAGGTGTGAAGCTTGGGTCTTCCATGAGCTTCATGGTGTGCCATGCGATGTCTGGTACTCCTGACACCAGCGCGTTATTGGCCATGATCACTAAGGTTTTATCTGCCTCATGGTAGAGCATATCGAAATAATACACCCCGTTTGAGCCACTGTGGCCAATGAGCTTTTTACCTTTTTGTGAGGTGAAAATGGCAAAGCCATAGCCATAGTGACTACGCCCTTTTGGGTCTTCTTTAACATGCCTTGTAGTAATGAGAGCAAGGCTCTCTTTAGAGACTAACTCACCGGTAAATAAAGCATTAAACCAGATGTGCATGTCCTTAATGGTGCTTTGAATGCCGCCATTGCCTTTTAAATGCCACGCAATTTGGCCATCTTGCAGGTACCTGCTTGCCATCGCCCCTTTTGCAAAGCGGCCATACTGATAACCATGGCTTAATGGAACGCTTTGCCAATCAGGCATTAAATAGCCTGTGTGCGCCATACCTAACGGTTTAAAAAAGGTATTTGTGAGGTAGCTTTCGTAACTTTGTTTTGTAGTGAGTTCAATAATGCGTGCCAACACACTGTAACCTGCATTGGAATAGTTATATTCGCTGCCGGGGGCAAATCGCAAAGGGCTGGCAAAAAGCTGCTTAAAGTATTGGTTGGTTTCAATAAAATCAAAGTCGCCCCCAATACCCCCCACAAAACCCGATGAATGCGTTAACAATTGGTGAAGCGTGATAGCGGCTTTATTTTCAGGGACATTTTCAAAAAAGTCCGCAATGGTTTGGCTGGTTTTAAGCGTGCCATCGTCCACTAATTTCATAATGGCCACAGCGGTAAATTGCTTAGTGACTGAGCCGGTATCAAATACGGTGGCGAGTGTATTTTCGCGTTTAGTTGTTTTTTCTGCATAGCCAAACGCGTGTTGCCACTGAACATGCCCCTCTTTTGACACTAACAAAGCACCGTTAAAACCAGTTTTTGAAAGAGCCATTTGGTAATTGCTTAGTTTTTGCTGCGTATCACTCACGTTAGAGTTAGCGTCGGCGGCTTTGGCAAGTGAGCTTTGCGGGAGTGCGATTAAGAGTGCTGAAAAGACTGCAAGCTTAAAGCGTGCTAACACTGTGTGTTTAGGTTGACGAGTAAGGTACTTTAGAAATGTGATAGGCATAGCTGGCCCCAAAATGGGTGATTTATTATTAGTTATGAGTATTATTTAAGCAGAGGATTTAGAGTAAGTATATGAATCTGCTTATTTTATGGAAAAATAGTTAGGGAGAAGGAATGCTTAAACCGTTAAAAGCCACATGGCAATCAGCCAGCCGAATTGAAAAACGCGCACTCTTAACCCTTGGGGTGATTATTGCTGTGCTCATCGTGTTTGCCCTAGGTATAGAGGTTGGCAAGCTGTCTCTTTCATTTTTCTAACAAAAAAGCCCACTTTTTAGGTGGGCTTTTTGTTTTAATTATGGCGAAACATTAGCCGTCCTACCATTGGCAAAAAATGTTTCATCAATAATCTTAACAATACCAAATGCAAAATCTACAAAAATGATGAACATAAATAAAAATGAATTTAATTCTTATATTACTAATAAATTTGAAAATAAGTTAGGCAAAATGGAATTGCATGACAAACGTCACATGTATCCTCTCGTGGGGGTTTTTGCTGAAAAATTCATTAACTGTCGCTTTGCATTAATTGGCGATGCTGCAGTTGGCATGCATCCTGTAACTGCGCATGGTTTTAATCTAGGATTAAGAGGGCAAAATACTTTAGCTTTACAAATAC
>JBGTXC010000081.1:0-3177 GCA_041937835.1 Alteromonadaceae bacterium
TGAGGTCGTTTTCAAGCCAATCGCACAGGATCAAGAGCTAAAAGCCGCTGCCAGCAATCAATTAGCAGGCGCACTCGCTCGTACTTTACTCGTTCAAGAAGCATTCCCAGAATTAGTCGCCGTCCCTTTTTCATTATTCCAACTTGAGCTCTACCTTGTCGGCCGCCGTGATGAGTGCGGCTACTGTACTGAAGGCACAATTAAAAGACTGGGCTATAACCAAGGTATTTTAATTGCCGAGCGCTATGCAAAAAGTGTGATTGGCGCTAAAAAACGCTCTTATCAAGGGATAGAGTTACTTGCTAATGCGATAATCAATAATCAAGTAGATGCGGGCATCATGATGGGGTATGCCATTCCCCCATCTTTAAAGTTTGACTCACGCTATATCATTAAAGCTATTTCATCGGTGGATGATTACCATTACCTTGCACCGGATAAAGCCTATTTAAAACCAGCTCTTTTGCATGCCTTTAATACCCTAAAAGAGTCTGGCGAGCTGAACGTATTAAAAAAACAGTTTGGCATTGATAGCCAAATACATTTGCTTGATGAAAACCTTGAACGTATCCACTGGTACATGCCAAAGAATATGCATTTTACCGAGCAAAAAGTGACGCAGTTTTTAACGCGCTTATTCCCACAAAGCGACATCATTGCCGATCCAAGTTCATTCGACAGTACCGATATTCTGTTTGATGTGCCCTTTGAGGCTAAAAGTGGCCGCATCTATTCAAACTATCATGTTGCCAAGAGCCCGAGAATTGACATCATTAAAAACGATTTAGGCTCAAGCAAACCTTACTGTAGCGATATCCCAAGTGCCCAATTGCCTAGGGCTTACAAAGTGTTTTTTGCCACCGCTGAATATTGCGCACAGGAGCTAAAAAAAAGTAAGGTCGCCGGGATGATAAGCGCTCAAGCAACGTTCGATAGGCTCACACACCTTGCTAACCTACCCAGAAGCACACTAGTAGAAGCCACCTATCGCTTTGCTAGCTTCCCAGATAACGAACGCGGTAAAGCAATAAAGTTGCATTTTGATCGTGCTTTAATTCAACTTCACAGCCACCTAGAGTAACTATGCAAAAGAACAACCCTTTACACGGTGTCACCTTAGAAGCCATGCTTGTTAAGCTCGAAGAAGAGCTTGGTTTTGCTGAAATGGCAAAGCACGTAGACATTAATTGCTTTAAGAAAGACCCAAGCATTAAATCCAGCTTAAAGTTTTTAAGGCGCACGCCTTGGGCCCGTGAAAAGGTCGAGCAATTGTATGTCAGCGTGTTTCACGCGTGGGATTAAGTGTCTATTTGGGCAGGTACGCACACTCTTAGCGCACTGGGTTCAACACTAATTTCCAAGGCTTTGGCCTCAAACAGTTCGCCATCGATCACGTATTTAAGCGTGTCTTCGCTTTCTATGCGCACTCGCTCACAACGGGTGTGCTGAATGTAACTCGCGGCTTTTGTTTGTGTCAGTGCGCTCATGGCAAGCTCAGCCACACTCAATGAATTAGGGACTTCATGGTTATCCCTAAGCCAAGTAATATCCAACTTACCGTCTTGAAAATCAGGCTCGCCATTACCTTGAGCCAAAAGGGTAGAAAAAGGCGCGGCATTGGCAACCGTAAGGCTCGAAGTAGTAATGCTCTTAGCCTCAGCATCATCAAAACGCACTGTTAGAGTCATGGTATCATCTGAGCCAAGTGCCTCTAAAAAGGCATCAATGTAGGCTAATTGGCCGGACTGATTTTTGGCATCTCGGTGGGCGTTTTCAATCATTTGCCGCTCAAAGCCAAGCCCTGTAAGCAACAAGACTAAATCACCATTACAACGCGCCACATCTATGGTGCTGATATCCCCTTCTATGATGGCATCGAGGGCGACCGTCACCGGCATCAGTTTTGCTTTTAAACCACATAAAGCGTGGGTCAGCGCGTTGGCCGTACCAAAAGGGATGATTGCTAAAGTAATGTTGGCTTTAACGCACACATCCGCCACTTCGGTCACAGTGCCATCGCCACCACAAGCTATTAGAAGCTGGACATTTTGCTCAGCCGCTTCTTGTGCATAGCTTGCAGCCGTTTTATCCGGTGTGGTTTCACATACTGTGAGGTTGTAATAAGGCGCAAGGCTATCGATGATTTCCTGCTTATGCACTTGCCATTTTTTAGTGCCCGACACAGGGTTTGCGATTAACCACGCATCTGTCACTAAACGTACTTCGCCATTTTCAAAGCGGCGTTTTAGCACCTTAAACTGACGATTATTTAAATTAGCCGTGGCACGGGCATCTTTAATTTTTTGATGAATGTCATCTAAAGTGAGCTCAGGGTACTGGGTTAATAAATACGCGGCCACCACCATCACAGAGCGACCACGCCCAAGCGCACAATGCACCACCACACTTCGACCTTGCTGTTTATGGTGGTGCAGCCAATTTATGGCGCGGCTTAATTGGCTTTTACTAGGTACGGCGTGATCCAGCACAGGAATGTTTAAATAATCAAAACCTTCACCGTATAAAGACCAGTCCAAGCCATCAAACTCACAGGTCACATCTAATACGGCTTCAACGCCAAACTTTTTTAAGGTATCCACATCAGAAGGAAAAAGCCGGCATGCTAAATACAGGCCCTCATCCACTTTTTGAATGGCAGGCACCTTATCGGTGCGCCTTTGATAGGCATTATAAAGTTGGGTGCCAACTAAAAACGGAATAAAAGCCCAGCGAATATACCAAGGAATGGAGCCATCACGGCGCTTACGGAAGATTTTGGCAAAATTAAGGCTATAAGCCAGTGCCACCAGCAGCACAGATAAACCACACCAAGCTAATAGTGCAGAAAAGTAAAAGGTAGGGACTAAAATTGCCGCACAAAATAAAACCAATGCGGCGATGAAGTAAAGTATGGCAACCTGCATTACGTACCTCCTTATAGTGTATTAACCATAACAAGAGGCCAAAAAAAACCCAAGCTAGGCTTGGGTTTTTTATTTAAAAATCAGCTTACTGCATACTCACAGTGACACTCGGTGCTGCCGCGTCTGGCCCTTTAAAGGTGAAGCGATACGTCCCTGACTCTGTGATGGTCATGGTCATATTGCTGCCTTTTTTACCTAACACTTTAGCAGTGTCTAGTGCCACGCTGGTGTCATCACCTGCGGCGCCGTAATC
>JBGTXC010000081.1:3187-10656 GCA_041937835.1 Alteromonadaceae bacterium
ATGGCATTCCAATCACTGGATGCGAGTTTAAACTCATAGTCACCTGCTTCCAGTACCAGCTCTGTGGTATACACACTAAAGCCTTGATGCGTCATTGGGTTATCAGTACCCCAACTGTTTAAACTGCCGCGTAGATAAAGCGTTTCACCTTGGAACATCTCTTCAAAATGCACACTGACCACAGGGTTATTGCGATCGCTTAAATCAAAGGTAAAGAGGTAGCTTGCCTCAGTCTCGACCGTTAAGGCAAAGTTGTTACCGTTATAAGCCGCAACCACAGATTCACCCGGCACGAGCGCGCCACTATCGAGTGCACCATAGTTGATGTCTTGCCAGTTCGCATCGGCCAGCTTAAATTCAACGGTTCCTGGCGCAAGCGTCACCGCCACTTGATAACGGGCATCTCCCACGTAGGTCATAGGTGTACTGTCACCCCAGCTGTTCATGCCGCCGCGTAAGTACACGGTTTGCCCTACAAAGGGTTCTTGGTTGTACACTTTAAGGCTTGGCGCATCCTTATTTGACGCATCTAGCTCAAACACATAGCTACCCGCAACACTTGGCGTAAAGCTTAAGTTGCCAGCATTAAAGGTCAGTGATTTGGCTTCACCTTCAACCACCGCGCCATCCTCTGCACCAAAGTTCACAGTGGCCCAATCGGCATCCGCCACTTTAAAGCCGTAGCTCTGTGCTTCAAGTGCGATAACTGCACGGTAAATGCCATCACCTTGGTAGCTAAAGGCATTGTCTGTGCCCCAACCATTCATATCACCACGCACTAATACCTGTGTGCTGCCATATGGGAGTACATCTGGTAAACCCACAGTAGCGGTGGCTGCAAGTCCACTTCCTTGTGCGTCGCCTTGCTCTTTTACAAACACAGACACAGTGTAAGGCGCCACCGTAAAGGTGCCCTCGCCTTCACCTTCAGTAAAGCTCGCGCTTTGCTGCATTGGATCTGCAGATGTTTGTAACTCAGGGTGTAATACAAAGCCAGCTGCGGTTGGTACTGTGTGAGACTGGGTTTGATTAGAGGTGTTGATCATCACCACCACGGCATCAAAGTTAGGATCTAAATCCACCAGCCCTTCACCGTCATCAATGCTCATAACAATCACGCCTTGAGTTTGGTTTTTGCCCACATTGTGGAAACCAAGGCGCGCAATCACATCATCCGCTGTGGTTAAGCTAAATAATGGGCTTTGCGTACGAATGCGTAAAAAGCTATTGAAATGGCTTTGTGCATAGTCGATGTCACTCATCATCACTTTAGAGTGTGAACGCGTTGCAATCTCAGCGAGTTGCTCAGCGTTATAACCATCTGGGCGCTCTAGCGGTAAACCCACATGCCAGTTATTGGTGTTTTTAGTGAAATCCACATAGTTGAACCAATCGCCACCATCGTAGGTGTTGCGATCTAGCGACTTCGAGCGAATTAATTCGCCGCCCATTTGTAAAAATGGGATCCCTTGGCTCATCAGCACGCTTGCGTGTGACAAGGTTTGAATCCGCACTCGCTCTTCACGGCTTAGACTTTCATCCAGCACGAGCTGTAATTTATCCCAAAGGGTTTCGTTGTCGTGCTTAGAGATGTAGTTAACGCTGTCAGCTGGGTCTAATGCATAGGCCACAGGAGATGTGCCCCAAGAAAAGCTCGACCCTTTAGCAGAGTTACCATTAAAGTCTTTTAGAACGTAATCAGCTAAGTTACCAGCCAATGAGAGGCGTAAAGTATCTTGCTCTTTTAACGTGTCGTCAGAGGCTTCAAGCTTAAACAGGTTGCCGCCACGAATGGCTTCACGAATGCGGTCATTGTAGGTACCCACTTCGCTGCCTGCCATGTCCACTTGTTTTGCTTGAGTAAAGAGGCGGTTGCCAGCCACTTCACCAAAATCCCAGCCTTCACCATAGAAATAGTTATCAGGGTCGACTTCCCACACCGCCTCACGGGCAGCCAAAATGCTGTCTTTTGGCATGTGACCCATAACGTCAAAGCGGAAACCATCATAGCCAAACTGCTTGGCTAAGATCACCATGGAATCAGTCACAAACTTATCCATCATGCGGTGCTCTGTCGCGGTGTTTTCACAGCACGTTGAGCGCTCAATGTTTCCTGAGGTTTCACTGTATCTGTGGTAATAACCCGGCACGACTTTATCAAACACTGAGTTTTCCCACACGCCTGAGGCATTGGTGTGGTTGTACACCACATCCAGAACCACGCGCAGGCCAATGTCATGCAGTGCTTTTACCATGGCGCGCGTTTCAACAATACGTGCCGTGCCTTCAGCGTCGGTGGCATAGCTGCCTTCAGGCGCTATAAAGTGATGCGGGTCGTAACCCCAGTTAAAGCTGTCGTATTGCTTCATCGCAGCAACCAGCTCTTTAGCATCTTCTGAGCTCGGTAAATAGCTAGCCAGTACTTCTTTGATGGTTAAACTGGTGTCATCCACTTTACAGGCTTTGGCATCATCGTTGATACGCTGACATAACGTAGCAAGCGTGTCATCCAAATCGATGCGCAAATTAGCGCGCTCATCAATGGTTGCCATGTCCGTTAATGGCAATAAGTGGAAGTGCGTTAAACCATTGTCTGCCAAAGCTTTTAAGTGTTGCATTGGGACTGAGTCTGGGTGGGTGAACGCCATGTATTTACCACGGTGTGCCATAGGCGTGCTTTCATCACGGGCCGAAAAATCACGTACATGGCCTTCGTAAATCACCGCTGCTTCTGGGTTTGCGACTGTAGCCACTAAGTGACCATCCCAACCATCTGGTTTTAAGTCGCTGTCATCTAGGTTCACAAATTGCGAGTAGCGCCCATTGGTAGACACATTCAATGAATAAGGGTCTGTGGCCTCTAACTCTTCAACTTGCTTGGTTTCTGGGTGATACACACTTAATGCATAGCGGTAGTACAAACGGTCATTGCTGATATCCGTTTCTGCGCGCCAAATTCCCGTAGCTGGGTCAAAGGTCATTGCAACTGTGGCTTTTTCGCTTTTATCTGCGTTGTAGATTTTTAGCGACACATTACGTGCAGTCGGCGCCCACAACGCATTGATGATCACACCATTGTCATAGAATACGCCAAGCGGTTGCTCGTCGGCATCGTTTTCACCTCGGGTGTACAAATCATCCAGCACTTTGGCTGCTTGCACATAAGTTGCCCCAGACAATTTACCTTCGATGTCATAGCTTGCGAGTACCAACTGCTCTTTTACAAGGGCTTTGGCTTCATCCGCAGTGAGGTTCGGGCTAAAGGCAGCCCAATCACTTAAGTGCGGCACGCGGACTTTTTCTTCGTCAGTCAGTGTGGTTTGTGTCAGCTCAATGGTGTTGCCATTAAGGGCATTGTTATCGTCGATTTCAATGCCTGCTTCCAATAAGTGGTGCAGTTTAATGCTTGATGCACTGGATGGATCAATGTTCCACAGTAAGGTGTTTTGAGAGATCCAATGACCGCTGGCACCACTAATGGATGCGCCTAAGCTCACCAGTGGGAACTCATACACATCTGCTACGCCATCAAAAATGAAGTTCATGCGCGCAAACTTTTCATGGTCTTGTAACAGTGGCATTTTCGAGTCCACGTCACCTTGGGCTTTACCCGCGCCATCTGTGCCTATGTGCACAATAAAGTTACCGCACTCATTGTGGTCATCTTTGAGATTTAAAACCCAATAGGCACCATAATTTGGGTCAATGCCCGCGTATTGATGGCCGTTCGCCCAATCAGTTTGATCATGAGGCGGTGCATAGGCATCACAGCTTTCGTTATTCCACGTATGGATACGATAGCCTTCATAGCCCGTATTACCCGGGCGCTTATAGTAAAGCACGGCTTCATTTTCTTTTGGAAAATAGCTTGGCTCTGGCAGGTTCGGGTTCTCACCTACGATACAGCTTTCGTTTTTAGCATCTGGCACCGTCGGTGCTTTACATTTAATTGGCTCTGGATCAACACACTCAGTGCCTGCTTCATTAGGCACTTGTGGCACATCACAGGTTAATAACACTTGCCCTGATTCAATGTCACTTGAACCTGAGCCACATGCGCTGAGCAAACTCAGCATGGTGACCAGCGCTGCCCATTGCAGCGCCTTGGTAAAGATAGTCATAAAAAACGCTCCCACGTTTTGTGGCATCACTGCCTTTTGTTCTTGTTATTACAGTGAGTAGGTAAAACCTAAGTAGAATTGGCGACCAAAGTACTGAATGGTGCCGGTACGCGTTTCGTTACCAAAGAAACTGCGCGTTGGCTCATCTGTCAGGTTATTTACTTGGAATAAGCCGCTGAGGTTATCGTTAAATTGATAAGAGGCTTGGTAATCCACCACCAGCTCATCATCAAAGTTAACCACCTGCTGATTGATACCCCATTGCTCTGACACAAAGTTGTCGCGGTAACGCATGCTTAAACGGGTATCAAAGCCTTCATAACCCCAAAATACAGTGGCATTGAACACGTGTTTAGAAAGCCCAGGCTTTGGTTGCGACAAAGTGTCTCCACCGAGTTCTGTGAAGTTTTGTACTTCAGATTCTGTGTAGGAATAACCTAGGTTTGCGCCTAGTCCTTCCCAAACGCCCGGTAAAAAGCTAAACACTTGGGTGTAAGCCAATTCCAAGCCACGGATGTAACCGCCTTCTTCATTGTTGACCGCTGTGGTGAAAGTACCGTTATAGGTAGGCACGGTTTTCACTTCGCCGCTTTCTTCGTTAACCACTGTGATGCTGTCTGGTACGGCAAAGCCATTGCCTTTGAAGTCGTAGCCTTCAAGTCCTGTATTTTGCACATAAGACTCAATGTCTTTGTGGAAAATCGCAGCCACAAAAGCACCATCTGTGTCTTCAAAGTAATATTCGTAACTCAAATCAAACTGAGTGGCATAAAACGGGCGTAAGTAAGGGCTGTTATTGGCGTTACCATTGATTTCACCAATTTCGTCACCCGAATCCGTGATGGTGTAACTTATGCCACCCGCTAAGCGGTTAATTGGGGCACGGCCCATCACTTTGGCTGCAGCAAAACGCAGCTGCTGGTTATCCGTTATCGCTAAATTTAAGTTCAGTGATGGCAAGTAATCTGTGTACGAGTCACCTATGATGTTGGGCTTATATTGCTCAGACACCAGTCCTTGTTGGTCAGTGATGTACTGGGCTCCTAACAAAGGATCGCCTTCAACGTTTTCTAAGGTTGTGGCGCTTTGATCTGACTCCACCATGCGCACACCAAAGTTGCCCGTTAAGCGTTTACCAAATACTTCCGTGTCTAAGTTCGCCATCACATAGGCAGAGAACACGTCTTCAAACACTTGGCCACTTTCCAGCATGGTCCAAGAGTAATCTGACCCTGGCATGCCTTTTTGCGATTCTAAGATTGGCCCGCCAAAGCCCCATGTCTGCACTGGCGTTGGGCGCCCATTTGGGAACCAGGCACTGAGCGCCTTGTCCAAATCTATTGCTAAGTAACTTGGGAAATAGCTAAAGTCACCTTCCCAGTTCACCACATTGACCATGTCCTCGGTTAATTTCAGCGGCGGTTGGCTGGTTAAAAACGAGGCATCGGAACCATATTCAAACACTGAACGCTGGTTTGAATATTCACGTTCAGAGTAACGCATCCCCCACTCCACAGAGCTTACAATGTCAGTGTCTAAGGTGTATTTAAAATCAATGCGGTACGCGTTTAAGTCATCTTCATTGTGGTATGGATAGATGCCGTACTTGCTGACCATAACATGATCCAGCGACGTAAACTTATCCGCTTGGCTAAAGCCCACATCTGGTAAATTCAGGCCATTGAGCAGGTAGTTAATCGACACATTCGGGTCAACCACGGGCGTCTCTGCGTTGGCATCCTCAGCCACTAAAGACCACAATAAGCCGTTTCTAAAATTACTTTCAGCTGACGAGTGCGACACATCAAAGCGCACATTCAAGTCATCGGTTACTTGCCAATCGGCATTAATGCCAAAGTTATTGATTTGGTCGAAATCTTGGTTGTCATCATTGACCAGTTCAACACGGGTATTACCGTTGCTGGTACGGTTAATGTTGCCACCTATCATGGTGTTACCATCAAGCACTGGGTTGGTGATTACCCCTGACGTTGGCTCAAATTTAACGCGAAAACCGCGGGCAAAACTTTCTGAATCAAAGCGCGAGACAAAGCCATCGGCTTTGAGTTTAAAGTTCTCTGCCGGCACCCATTCAATGCTGGCCATATAACCATTACGAGTTTCTGCACCGCCTAAGTGTTGCAGCTCCATCCCTTCTGAGATGTACTCGTGATCGGCACGGGCTTCATCGTCGATGTCCATGTCATTAGAGCGGTTATCGACGTCTTTTGTGTTGTTGTAAGCAAAGCCAATAAATTGCGTTGCCACACTCGGTTGATAGAGCCGAGCAAAGCCCAGTGCCACACCTAAGGTTTCGTCTAAAAACTTCCCTTGGTATGAAAAGCTCACGCGGTCGCCAAATTCATCAGCGCCGTGAACTTCACTGGCACGGTCGTTATGCATGGCGCGCACATTGGCAACAAACGTATGCATTTTTTCGTTTGCTAAAGGACTTGCGGTTTGTAACTCCACGCTCCCTGCCACACCACCTTCAATCAGCGACGCTTTTGGCGACTTATACACAGCGGCTGAGCTAATGAGCTCTGAAGGATACTGATCAAACTCTATGCTACGGCTACCACTGGTAGACACTTGCTCGCGCCCATTAAGGGTTGAGAACACAAAGTCCCCCGCCATACCACGGATATTGATTTGTGCCGCTTGGCCACCGGTTCGCACCGCAGAAATACCCGGCAAGCGGGTTAGCGCATCCGCCATGGAAACATCCGGTAAGGCGCCTAAGTCATCGGCAGACAGCTGCTCTGTGACTGTGTCACTAAAGCGCTTTTGGTTGATGGATTTAATTAAAGAGCGCCCAAAGCCACGTACTTCAATGACTTCAATGCTTTCTTCAGTGTCTTTTTTTACCTGTTGAGTGCTTTCTTCTGCGGTACCTTGGGTTACTTCGGTGGCTAACGCCAACGTCGGTAATTGCATGCCTGCAACGATCAAGGCCGCCGTCAGAGAGGATAAGCGTGTGTGCCGAGGCGTTAGCGCACGACTCTTAGCGCGAAGCGGATTAGCTTCACGCGAAGGCACAGTGAGGGGTTTGTTCATGAGTCTCTCCGTCGCTTGCGACTTATTGTTTTTATTAAGCAATTTCTATCCATGCCATTGCATTTTGTTTTAATTGTTCAGGAAATAGTCTAAAAGTGACGGCGTGATTGACCAATTTTCTGCATACGTATTCAATACATTTTATTTACAATGGTGTGACAATTTTGCAGTAAAAATCCCACTGCAAGGCAGGTATTCGCTGACTATACTCAATAAAAAGAGTGAATTAGAGACCCTCCACGTGCTACACATTACCTTAGATGATGCCAATGACATTGTGATTTTAGAGCC
>JBGTXC010000082.1:0-10534 GCA_041937835.1 Alteromonadaceae bacterium
AAGCAGTCTGATTGTATGCGTTTTATCGAGCAAGGCGCAAAAGGCACAGCGCAAGATGAATACGGCAATACGGCGTTTTTTCACACCATTTTAAAAGACTTCCCATTGGCGTTTAATGCCTTACTTCCACTACAAGATAAAAGCGCTGAGGATAACCATAAGCACACTGCGCTGCACATCGCGGTAAAAAGCAATAACACGGCGGCGCTCAGAGCCTTATTAAAAGCCGGGTTTGATCCTACTGCTGAAAACTACGATGGTTTATCTTGCTACCGCTTTGCGGTAGAGCAAGAGCAAAAAACAGTGCGTAAAGTGCTTGAGCGCGAGTTTGGTATTAAAGAACTATCCCATCAGCAGTCCGTTAAGTTGATGTGGCACACCCACGGTTTATTTGCCCTTGCCGCTTTATTTTTGCCTTTGCAGGCCATGCTATTCTTTCAACCTGAGCTCGATTACAAAGCTGAGGCGGTGATCGCCATCACCTTAGTGAGTATGGTGGTGTTATTTGTGGCAAACAACCTAAAGCGCAGCCCCATTTACCCTGACTTTCATCACCCTGTGAGCTTTTGGCTAATTCGCCTATTAGGCGGGGTGAGCCTAGTGCTGCAATTATTATTGGTGTTGGTGGTGTTACTGAGTTTTCTTTCCTAGACGTTATAGCATAAGCACTTTTTACAGCGATTTGTTATTAGAGGAAGCGCTGCTGATATGTAACAATGGTTATAAGTTATTTCATTTAGTAATAATAAAGCCATGTCATACCCTAACGTGCAACGCGCTGACGAAATTTACCTAGACGCTAACGCCACCACTTTTGTGCTTCCTGCTATTCAAGCGGCGGTGATAAAAGCCATGCAACAAGATTATGGCAACCCATCTAGCCGCCACAGTACGGGCATTCAAGCTAAGTACTTAATGGAGCAAACCCGCCAGCTCATAGCTAACACCTTAAAAGTGGACGAGCAAAGCGTGCTGTTTACCTCAGGCGCAACAGAAGGGATTCAAACAGGGGTGTTGTCGGCGCTGGTACACGCCAGAGACTCCGGCATTTACCAAGGTAAAGTATTGTATGGCGCCACCGAGCATAAAGCAGTGCCAAACAGTATTCGCCATTGGTGCAAAGTGCTGGGACTAGATTATGACATTTTAGCCATTCCTGTGGATGAAAACGGCAAGCTCGACACCTTATTTATTCAAAAACACGCAGCAAATGCTGTGTTGGTGTGCACTATGGCAGTTAACAATGAAACGGGTGTGTTTCAAGACTTAAAAGCCATAGAAGCGGCCATTCGCACGGAAAACCAACGCACTTTATGGCTGGTGGACTGTGTCCAAGCACTGGGCAAAATGACCATCGACTTTAACGGACTTTCAATTGATTTTGCGCCATTTTCTGGTCATAAGCTGTATGCCCCAAAAGGCATTGGCTTTTTGTATATTCATCCCCATGCGCCATACACGCCATTTATTGCAGGCGGTGGGCAAGAATCAGGACGCCGCTCGGGCACAGAAAACATGCCGGGCGTGGCAAGCTTGCATGCCTTATTTACGCTTTTAAACGATGAAAGCAGCTTTCAGCCATTAAAAACGTTAGAAACGCACCGTGACATGCTACTTGCTGCCTTAAAAGGCACCTTTCATGACGTCACATTAAATGCGCCACTGGCTCACAGCGTGCCAACCACTTTGAATTTCTCTGTGCCTGGGCTTTTTGGTAAAGAGCTGATGGACCTATTTGATGCCAGTGGCATTCGTGTAAGTGCAGGCTCTGCGTGCAGTGCGGGCGCGGCCAGTAGTTTTGTGCTCGATGCCATGGGTAAAGCCCAGTGGCAATCTCACAATGCGGTGCGTTTATCTTTTGGCCCAGCGGACAGCACTGCCTTTATTGAAAAGGCGTGCCAGCGTATTAGGGCACTGGGCAAAGTCATTCATCATGCCTGTTTAGTGGACGGAGCAGGGCACCAAACTTGCAGTGAAGGCATCAACCAATTTCGCTTTGAAGGCAAAGTCAGTTGGTTATTAGTGACCTCCAATAAATCCGCCATAATCGTAAACCCCCATTCGGTGCTGTTAGATGAAATCACCCGAGTGATTGCACGCCAAGCGTTAACGGTCAAAGGGGTCTTTTGCCAAATTCCTGTCTGTCTTGATGCGCAGCAAACCTTACTTGCAAGCCACCCAGAAGCGGTGAGTGAGATAAGCCAATTGCAAGATCCAGAAATGCGCTGGCAAACAGCTAATGAGGTACTAGTTTGCCAATGGCAACACGAGCAAGGCTTAAGCGAATGTGTGTTTGTGCCTCAGCTTGAAAACCACTCAGCAAGTGACTTTAAGCAGATGGGCGTAAGTGATAGCAGCTGGTTGTGCCCAGGGTATGACTATTCAGGGTACTTTGCGATGAACTTAAAAGGCCTCGAGCACAAAGAGCACTCTCGCGTGATCCCAGTGAGCTTGTCTGAGCTTGAGCGTATGGTGAAAACTACCGCTGATTTACAGCTTGTGGATGTGCGTGAAAACTATGAGCACAGCGCCAGTCATTTGTTGTCGCAATCACCTCTTGCCAGCATGCCGATGCTGAATTTATCGCAAAAACAATTGACTCAGGCCCTTGCGACCGAGCAAATCGATATGACTAAACCTATTGCACTGCTATGTAGAAGTGGCAACCGCTCTATGATGGTGGCCAATAACCTTGTAGCACTTGGCGCGAAGCAGGTTTACAACTTACGCCATGGCATTGCCATTAGCCCTGACTACGAATCCCCTTTGCTTAGCACACCCTAATTTGAATTAGGGTCGCCTTAGGGGCATTTTTACGCTAAAATGACAGCGGTGTCATAGCTGTAAGGCTTTGTTTTACTTGGCTTCAAAGTAAGCGGTTAGGACACTATAATTGCTAATTATCAACAGGCAATGGTCGCAAAAAAGAATTTAAAAATGGCCAAACGCGATACACTCGCGTGCAATGAAATCGAATTCAATCCCTGTGTTTGTGAACACAAGTGGCGCATTGACAAACAGATGTCATAGACAGCCACTATAGTTACCTTAAAGCAGTTGCTGAGAGGGCGAACATGGCAACCCATAGAGAGTCATATATGTTACAACCCTTTGATATTGTCATTTTTGGTGGTGGGGGCGATTTAGCGCTTCGTAAGCTCCTGCCAGCTCTTTATCGTGCATACCAAGAAGGGAACTTGCCAGAGGGCTCGCGCATTTTACCAACAGTGCGAGAGCAAGAACAAAAAGAGACTTACATCACCACCTTAGAGCAAGCCTTTAAAGACTTTTTAGGCGAAGGTGAATATAACGATAAGGACATTGCCGCGTTTAAAACCTTTGTGTTGCCGCATGTTGTTAACGTGACTGAACCCACCGACGATTGGCAGATTTTAAAAGACACCCTTGGCACAGACAGCCAAGAGAAGTCTCGCGTATTTTACTTATCTTTGCCGCCTGCTGTGTATGGGCGTTGTTGTGAGCTTTTAAGTGAGCAAGCATTAATTACAGGCAGCTCTCGGGTTGTGGTCGAAAAGCCAATCGGCTATTGCGGTGAGTCGGCAGAGGCCATTAACAGCCAGATTGCTAAATACTTCAAAGAAGAACAGATTTACCGTATTGATCATTACCTAGGTAAAGAAACAGTACAAAACTTAATGGCGCTGCGTTTTTCAAATGCGATTTTTGAAAACATGTGGGACGCCAAAGCCATAGATAACATTCAAATTAGCATTTCAGAAACCGTGGGCCTTGAGTCGCGTGCAGGCTTTTACGATAAAGCCGGTGCCTTACGGGACATGGTGCAAAACCACTTATTGCAATTGCTTTGCTTAGTGGCGATGGAATCACCTCATCGCTTAACCGCGACCAGCATTCGTGCCGAAAAGCTGAAAGTGCTTGAAGCACTGCGCCCTTTGGTTGACGAAGATGTTGAGAAAAACACAGTGCGCGGTCAGTACGTACCGGGTGAGCTAAACGGTAAGTTAGTGCCGGGTTATTTAGAAGAGCTTGGTGATGGTGACAGCCACACAGAGACGTTTGTTGCCATTCGTGCTCACATCGACAACTGGCGTTGGGCTGGCGTGCCATTTTATCTTCGCACCGGTAAGCGAATGAAGCAGCGCTGTGCAGAAATCGTGGTGCAGTATAAAAATGTGTCACACAATGTATATGGTGAAAACGTAGGAAACATACAGCCAAACCGTTTGATCATCCGTTTGCAGCCGGAAGAAAGCATTCAATTGACCTTAATGTCAAAGCGTTTAGATAACCTTGAAATGCAGCTTGAGCCTGTGACTCTTAACATTGAGCTATCTAAGCAATACAGCAATGGTTATCACTCAGATGCCTACAAGCGCTTGATGCTCGATGCCGCCGCTAATAACCCAAGTTTGTTTATCCACCGTGAAGAAGTGCGCGAAGCGTGGAAATGGATTGACCCGATTATTGCCCATTGGCAAACCTTAGGTGCACCAGCACTTTACCGCGCAGGTTCATGGGGCCCAGAAGATGCCGATGAATTACTTGCCGAAAACAATCACACTTGGTTTAACGCAGAGGACGCCTAATGGCTCACATTACTGAACATTTCTTTGACGATAAAGCAGCCATGACGGCGGCTTTATCACGCGCTTTAGAAACCATTCTGAGCGATGCGGTTGCCAAAAAAGGGCGTGCCAGCATGATGGTATCAGGCGGTTCATCACCTAAGCCAACCTATGAGTATCTTTCACAGCAGCCATTGCCGTGGGATAGCATTGACGTTGCCATGGTGGATGAGCGCTGGGTTGCGCCAAGCCACGAAAAATCGAACGAGCAATTTATTAAACAGACTTTGCTGCAAGATAAGGCAAAAAACACGCGTTTTGTGACGATGAAAACAGAGCACAACACAGCGAAAGAAGCCGCAGATGCTGTAAATAAAGCCTATCAGGCTTTGGTTGCTCCCTATACAGTGACCTTACTCGGTATGGGACCGGATGGCCACACTGCGTCTTTATTCCCACACTGTGAAGGCTTAAATCACGCGCTAACCACGCAAGAGCCAGTGTGTGCTATTAATGCTATCGAAAGTGATGTGACAGGCAGTATCACAGAGCGTATGACACTGAGCTTAAGCGGTATTGCCAATTCACACGTGGTCAAGTTACTTATCAGCGGCGATGAAAAACGCGCAGTCTACGAAGCCTGTAAGCAAGATGGCCCAGTAGCAGACATGCCGCTGCGCGCAGTGCTTACGCACCCAGACATCAAACTTGAAGTGTACTGGTGCCCATAAGGGTTAAAAACATGATGAAAAAGCTGCCTTTGGTGGCTTTTTTTATAAAAAAAGCGAAATCAAACAAGCCTCTGTTGGTTAACTAAAATAAAGCCCTTTTAATTTAACGTTAAAACCAATAGCATAAGGCGCAACATAATAATGGCGAATGCCAATAAACGGAGTAAATTTATCATGGCAGAGCAACTTCAGCCGCTTAACATTGAAAAGCACGCAAACACTAAAATCCAAAATGGTTTCAACGTGGAATTTATGGCGACACAACACATCGTTCCTGTGGTTGCCCATGAGTTTGGTCGTGTAGCTAACGAATACCCTATGGCCTTTGTTAAAAACAACGAAGCCGATACTTTCCAAGCTGTTGCTATTATGGGTCTTGAACCACAAACCAACCTTTTTGTTGAAGATGGTCAATGGCAGGGCGGTTATGTGCCTATGTCAGCGTCACGTTACCCACTTGGTTTAGTGCGTCACCCTGAGAACGAAGATCAGTTTGCTATCGTGATTGACGAAGCAAGCAAACTTGTTGGTGAAGCAGAAGGCAACGCGTTATTTGAAGACGGTAAAGAAACTGAATACCTAACGCGCCGTAAAAATGCCCTTATGGCATACATGGAGTTTGCACAGGTTTCACAACAGTTCACTCAGTTCCTTGCTGACAAAGAGCTACTTATCGCGCAAACACTGACGGTAGAAATCAAAGGCGAGAAAAAAGACATCAATGGTATTTACCTGATTGATGAGAAAAAGCTTAACGAGCTGAGCGATGAAGATTTCCTAGACTTACGTAAGCGTGGCTTCTTAGGTCCTATCTACTCGTTCCTAACGTCTACGCACCAAGTAGCACGTCTTGCACGCTTAAAAGCTGAAAAAACAGCGTAATTTTTACGTGCAAAAAACGGTTTAAGAAAAAGCGCCTCTAGGGCGCTTTTTTTATGCTTATCGCAAAAGCTTGCAAGCCCATTTAAGAGTCAGCATGGTAAAAGAAAAAGGACGCCATTATGAAACCAATATTTGCACTCTTTGCTTTAGTATTTAGCGCCAGTCTTAGCGCTAAAGCGCCAATCGCCATTGCCATCCACGGTGGTGCAGGCACCATAGATAAAAGTAAATTCACTGAAGAGCAAGAAGCGGCTTATCGCGCCACCTTAAAAGAAGCGGTTGAATCCGGCTACCGTTTACTCGAGCAAGGCGGCACCAGCATGGATGCCATTACCCGCGCAATCACCCTACTTGAAGACAGCCCATTTTTTAATGCAGGGAAAGGCGCTGTGTACACCTATGAAGGCACCCATGAATTAGATGCGTCCATTATGGATGGCCGCACTCGAGAAGCAGGCGCAGTGGCAGCGGTAAAACACATTAAAAACCCAATTCATTTAGCCCGTGCAGTTATGGAAAACAGCGTCCATGTCATGCTAAGTGGAGAAGGCGCTGAAACCTTTGCTAAAAGCCAAGGTATGACCATGGTGGAAAACAGTTATTTTGATACACCGCACCGTCTTGAAGCACTCAAAAAAGCCAAACAAAAACTCGACAAAACCAGCAATTACCAAGCGGCTCATGCGGCATTACCAAGCCAATATAAAATGGGCACAGTGGGGGCGGTTGCGCTCGACAGCCAAGGTAATCTAGCTGCTGGTACATCCACAGGGGGCATGACTGCAAAACGTTTTGGCCGCATTGGCGATGCCCCCATTATTGGTGCTGGTACCTTTGCTGATAACAGCGCCTGTGCCGTTTCAGCAACAGGGCATGGTGAGTATTTTATCCGTTATGCCGTGGCATCTGACATCTGTGCTCGAGTGAAATACCAAAATCGCCCTCTGAAAGAGGCGGCAGCGACAGTGATCCACGATGTGTTATTGCCAGCAGGGGGCACAGGCGGCGTGATTGCCATTAGCCCACAAGGCGAGGTTACTATGCCATTTAATACCAAGGGCATGTACCGTGCAGCAAAAACACAAAAAGGTGAGACCTATGTCGCGATATTTGCCGACGAATAGCCAAAAAGTTCGGGCATTTTAATGATTTAGGTCTAAGCTTAAAGGTAAATAACACGCTGAGAGCAGGCCATGGAATCGATTAAAATTGCCGATTATATGAATCACCGTCCGGTGACCTTTAAAGCGACGATGACCGTTGAGCAAGCCGTTGAAAAACTGCTACAAAGTGGCCAAACCGGCGGCCCTGTGATTGATGCCAGTCGCCGCGTCATCGGCTTTTTATCTGAGCAAGACTGTTTGAAAAAAATGCTCGAAAGCACTTACCAAAATGAGTCTCACTCTGTGGTGAGCGATGTAATGCGCACTGAGGCGCTCAGCGTGTATGCCAGTGAAAGTGTGTTATCGATTGCAGATAAAATGCTGGTGGACAAACCTAAGCTCTACCCTGTGATTGACGATGAAGGCTATTTAGTGGGGGTGATCACCCGTGCTGATGTGCTCAAAGCCATCGACAAACATTTACATGCAAATTATGAGGCTGGCAGCCGCTACGTCTAAACATCTTAGGGGAAATTTGCTAGCATGGCGGCTACTTTTTTGGTGGGCGTCATGAAGGTTTTCCCCTCCTATGCAAGCACAACTCCAAGCGCTAAAAACACGCATTTCCGATTGCTTAATTCGCGACCAGTTTCGACTGCGTCAATCGCTTTCTCGTATTCAATCACTCAAAGGTGAAAAAGCCGATGCTGAATTCACCGCCCTTGAGCAGGCGATTGAAAAAAGCGCACAAGCCGTGTTAGAGCGTGAGCAAAGTGTGCCTGCCATCAGCTACCCAGAAGCGCTGCCAGTTGCCCAGAAAAAGGCGGATATCATTAAAGCGATGGCTGAGCACCAGGTTGTGATCATCGCAGGTGAAACCGGCTCAGGCAAAACCACCCAGTTACCTAAAATGTGTTTAGAGCTCGGCCTTGGTCGTAAAGGCTTTATTGGCCATACTCAGCCTAGGCGTTTGGCAGCCCGCAGTGTGGCACAGCGGATCGCCAGTGAGCTAAATACGGAGCTTGGCCAAAGTGTTGGCTATAAAATTCGTTTTTCTGATAACACCAGTGCCAATAGCCACATTAAACTGATGACAGACGGGATCTTACTTGCTGAAATTCAGCGCGACCGTTTTTTAAATCAGTACGACACCATCATCATAGATGAAGCGCACGAGCGCAGTTTAAATATTGACTTTATCCTTGGCTATTTGAAAAACCTATTGCCAAAGCGCCCTGATTTAAAAGTCATTATTACCTCTGCCACCATAGATCCTGAACGTTTTTCAAAGCACTTTAATAATGCGCCCATTATTGAAGTTTCAGGCCGGACGTATCCGGTAGAGGTGCGTTATCAGCCACTCGAAAGCTTAGATGAGGGCACAGATGCTGACCAAATTGATGGCATCATCAGTGCTAGTAAGAGCCTAATTAAAGAAGGCCCTGGCGATATTTTGGTGTTTTTAAATGGTGAGCGCGAAATCCGCGACACCCACGAAGCACTGACGAAAGAAAAACTCGGTGCAGTTGAGGTACTGCCTTTGTACTCGCGCCTGAGTAATGCCGAGCAAAACCGCATATTTGCAAGCCACACAACACGCCGAATTGTATTAGCCACGAACGTTGCTGAAACCTCGCTCACAGTGCCCGGCATCAAATACGTGATTGACCCAGGTACCGCGCGCATTAGCCGCTACAGTTACCGCACTAAAGTGCAGCGCCTGCCAATTGAAAAGATTTCACAAGCCAGCGCTAATCAACGTAAAGGCCGATGTGGTCGTGTCTCAGCGGGTATCTGCGTGCGCTTATACAGTGAAGACGACTTTAATGCTCGCCCAGAGTTTACTGACCCAGAAATATTAAGAACCAACCTTGCGTCCGTCATTATTCAAATGTTGGCATTAGGGCTAGGTGATATGGGGCGCTTTCCATTTGTGCAAGCGCCCGATCAGCGCAACATCACAGATGGCATGCGTTTATTAGAAGAGTTGCAAGCAGTATTGCCAGCCAAAGGTAAAAAAGCGGCCAAGCTCACAGCCACAGGTAAAAATATTGCGCGCCTGCCGATAGACCCGCGTCTTGGCAAAATGATTTTGGCGGCCAATGACAATGGCGCGCTTTATGAAGTCATCATTATTGTGGCGGCACTCAGTATTCAAGATCCACGCGAAAGGCCCAATGATAAAAAGGCGGCCAGTGATGAAATGCACCAACGATTTGCGGATCCTCAATCCGACTTTATTGCCTTTTTAAACCTCTGGCGTCATTTAGAAGAGCAGCAAAGTGAGTTATCGCGTAATCAATTTAGAAAGCGCTGCCAGCACGAGTTTTTGGCCTATATGCGTATTCGCGAATGGCAAGATATCGTGTATCAAATTACCCGTGTGTGCCAAGAAATGGGCATGACAGTGAACGCTGAGCGTATTGGTGCAAGCTATGAGCAAATCCACCAAGCGATTTTATCTGGCATGCTCAGCCACCTTGGCCAAAAGGACGATGACAAAGGCTATTTAGGAGCACGCCAAAGTAAGTTCTTTATTTTTCCGGGCTCGAGCTTATTTAAGAAAAAGCCTAAGTGGATTATGTCTGCGGAGCTGGTGGAAACCAGCAAGCTGTACGGCCGCATTAATGCCAAAATTGAGCCGCAGTGGGCGGAGGCATTGGCAACTCACTTGGTGAAAAAATCCTACTCTGAGCCACATTGGGAGAAAAAGCCCGGTGCTGTTGTTGCTTTTGAAAAGCAAAGTTTATTTGGTTTGCCCATAGTGCAGCGTAAAAAAGTCACTTACAGCCAAATAGATCCTGTGGTCAGTCGCACTTTATTTATCCGCGAGGCGCTAGTAAATCAAGCGCTTGGTCGTGATGTGCCGTTTTTAAAAGCCAACTTAGCCTTAATTGAGCAAGTACAAACGCTTGAAAATAAAGTAAGGCGACGAGACATCTTAGTTGATGAAGACACCTTGTTTGATTTTTACCAAGCCCGATTGCCTGAGCACATTCTGACGCGTGCAAGCTTTAATCATTGGTGGCAAAAAGCGTCAAAGCAAGAGCGCGACTCCCTGAGTATGACCAAAGAGGATGTGATGCAGCAAGATGCGAGTCACATCACTGAAAACGCGTATCCAGATACATGGCAGCAAGGTAACGTGATGTTGCCTTTATCCTATCACTTTGAACCCGGTGGAGAGCTTGATGGGGTGGCTGTTGTGATTCCTTTGGCTTTATTAAACCAAGTGCACAACCAAGGGTTTGATTGGCATATCCCAGCGTAT
>JBGTXC010000083.1:0-10494 GCA_041937835.1 Alteromonadaceae bacterium
CACCAACCAGATGCTGATGGAGTTCATGGGCCTGCACCTTCCGGGGGCAAGCTTCGTGACCCCGAATACCCCGTTGCGCGATGCGCTGACACGCCATGGCGCGCAGAGGGCGCTTTCTCTCAGTGCGCTTGGCAATGACTATACGCCGGTATGCGATATTCTGGACGAGAAGGCGTTTGTGAACGGGATCGTCGGGCTCAACGCTACGGGTGGTTCCACCAACCTGCTCATCCATCTGGTGGCTATGGCACGCGCCGGGGGGATCATCCTCGACTGGCAGGATTTTTCAGAGATTTCGGATGTCACGCCGCTGATGGCGCGGGTCTATCCGAACGGGCTTGCGGATGTGAACCACTTCCAAGCAGCCGGTGGTATGGGCTTTTTAATGCGTGAACTTCGTGATGGTGGATTACTGCATGATGACGTGACCACGATTTTAGGGAAAGGTTTAGATGCCTATACCCAAGAGCCACAACTTGATGTGGACACCTCTGTGATCATGACTAACAGCACAGGGCCAAAAGGCATTCGCTTTACGCCAGTACCAGAAAATAGCTTAGATGAAGAAGTGCTTCGCCCATTAGCGCGCCCATTTAGCCCAACGGGTGGCTTACAACTACTTGAAGGCAATTTAGGCACCAGCGTGATTAAGGTGTCTGCAGTACAAGAACAACATCAATTTGTCAGTGCGCCAGCCAAAGTATTTAGTTCGCAAGGTGACTTACAAGCTGCCTTTGCCCGCGGTGAATTAGAGCAAGACTTTATTGCCGTACTCAAAGAGCAAGGGCCAAAAGCCAAAGGCATGCCAGAGCTACATAAGCTCACTCCTGTGATGGCCTCATTACAAGATAAAGGCTTTAAAGTGGCCATTGTAACTGACGGGCGTATGAGCGGTGCCTCAGGTAAAGTGCCTGCTGCCATTCATTTAGCACCAGAAGCCGTAGACGGTGGTGTGATTGCAAAAGTACGCGATGGCGACTTAATCACCTTAGATGCACAAAAAGGCAGCTTAGTGCTGCATGTGGATGAGGAAACCTTGGCTGCCCGTGAATGCGAAATCAGCCAAACAGGCCCAACCTTTGGAACCGGCCGTGAGCTATTTGAAGGTTTCCGCCAATTAGTATCACGTGCAGATGAAGGCGCGAGCGCCTTTGGTGTGGCTTACAAATAAGGACCTTGACATGATTGAACGTATTTTATCTGCCGCACCTGTGGTCCCTGTGATTGTGATTGACGACGTAGAAGACGCCGTGCCACTGGCAAATGCCTTATACAAAGGTGGCCTGCGTGCAATGGAAGTTACTCTTAGAACGCCTGCAGCCCTTGATGCTGTAAAAGCCATGAAGGCGGCCTTACCAGCAGATTGTTATGTTGGTACAGGCACAGTGGTGGATGAAGCCAGTTTTAATGCGTCTGTCGCAGCGGGTGCTGATTTTATGGTAAGCCCAGGTGTGAGCGACACCCTGTTAGAGCTTGCTTCAGCATCTGATATTCCCTTCTTGCCCGGAGCGGCCACGCCCAGCGAAGTAATGAGGCTCGCTGAGCGTGGTTTCTCTTTCTTGAAGTTTTTTCCGGCCGAAGCAGCAGGCGGCGCAGCCATGCTTAAGTCGATTGGTGGCCCTTTACCTGGGGTCCGTTTTTGCCCAACAGGCGGTATTAGCCTGACTACTGCGCCAAATTACCTCTCACTCAATAATGTCGTGTGTGTCGGTGGCACGTGGATGCTCGATAAAACACACATCAAGAATAAAAATTGGTCTGCCATCGAGCAACTCGCGCGCGAAGCAAGCCAACTAAACGCTTAAATAGAGGTTTTTTAAATGATTAATATTGCTATTAATGGCTATGGTCGTATTGGCCGTAACGTATTACGTGCTTTGTACGAGTCAGGTCAAAATAACGCCATTAAGATTGTTGCAATTAACGATTTAGCACCGGCTGAGGTGAATGCGCATTTAACTCAGTTTGACTCAGTGCATGGCCAGTTCCAACACACAGTCAGCCTTGAAGATAACGCCATGCGCATTGGCGATGACCGCATTGTTTTAACGCAAGAGCGGGACCCAGCCAACTTACCATGGCAAGCACTTAACGTGGACGTTGTTTTAGAATGTACTGGCCTTTTCACTAAGCGTGATGACGCAGCCAAGCATTTAACAGCAGGTGCAAAACGCGTGATTGTGTCTGCCCCTGGTACAGACATGGACGCAACTGTGGTACACGGCGTGAATGACGATGTCATCAATCAAGACACCATCATCATGTCAAACGCAAGCTGCACCACAAACTGTTTAGCACCTGTGGCTAAAGCCTTAAACGACACCATTGGCATTGAACAAGGCAGCATGACGACCATTCATGCCTACACGAATGACCAAAACTTATCTGACGTTTACCACTCAGATCTGTACCGTGCCCGAAGTGCCACCCAGTCGATGATCCCAACTAAAACCGGTGCGGCAAAAGCCGTGGGTTTAGTATTACCTGAGCTTGCTGGTAAATTAGATGGCATGGCGGTACGTGTACCAACCATTAACGTATCTTTAGTGGATTTAACCTTTATCGCCAAGCGTGATACCAGCATTGACGAAGTAAACGCAGCGGTTAAAGCGGCAAGTGAAGGCACTATGCAAGCTGTGCTGGGTTACAACACCTTGCCATTGGTTTCGATTGATTTTAACCACAACCCATTATCCTCTGTGTTTGATGCCACTCAAACTAAAGTGGACGGCAAACTAGTTAAAGTGATGGCGTGGTACGACAACGAATGGGGTTTCTCAAACCGCATGCTAGATCAAGTCAATACACTTGCTAAGTTTTTATAAAACAAAGTGATATTAAAAAAGAGCCGTGAGGCTCTTTTTTATTGTGTGATGAAAAGCGTGTTTACAACTTATCTGATGCGATGTGACCGTCTAACACCACAACTTCGATTGTCATCTATAACGAAGAAAGAACTCATGAAAGCTTAGGAAATCTCCCCCCGGCAGCTTACCGAGAGAAACTGGAAAATTCTAATTTAGAACTGTGTCATTAATGGGGAAGTGGACAGCTATAATTTATGAGGCACGAACAAAGCCAACTGTTTATTTGTCCGCGCTTTTAATTTGCTTTGTTATACAACCTATTTCTCTTTGCTTTTGTCGAACACAGTGAAAACAAAGGAAATCAACATTGAACAAGGAAATATAATAGCTATAGCGTAAAGTAAATTTGAAAATGTGACGTCTTTTAGACCACCAGCCCCGAAAACCTTTATAAATGCAATAAGCAAAATCGACAACCCTAGAAAAATTGTATTCCTAAGCACCGTGTTCCAAAAAGGTGATTTACTAAATTTAAATTTCGTCATTTGTTCAAGGGTGCATAACATTTGTATTATGCGCTGCGTGTTAATCTTGGTACTTTGTCAAAGTACACACATGCACATCTTATTGATTTTTAGAAGACTATCTCATTTTTATCGATTAAAACAACCAGAACGTTTGCAAATAGTAAAAGCGCGTGCGCATTATTCCGGTCCTATTATTCTTTTGATTAGCTTTACATTTCATTGTTTTATTGCCTTTTTCGAAATAAGGGGCGCGCACTAAAAAGAACAGGCAATTAAATCAGCGCTTGTATAAAATATAGCCTTTGAGTCAGTGGACGTAGCTACCACTTCAGTGCACCCCTAATTTTGTTTGCCTTTAAGGGACGGGTGTCGTAGCATAAATTTTCACATTATTGATAGGTAAATCATTGAACTCTAAAAGGAATATCAAAATGATTAAGTTGCTTTCACTTGGTGTTGTTGTTTTTGCAAGTGCTGCAAGTAGCACAGTAACTATGAAATTTGAAAATCAGGCAATGAAAGAAGTGGTTAACACTTTTAATAAAGAGTGCCAAGCAAGTGTAGGTAAATATGTCGCTAAAAACCCAAAGGTTAAAGTAAGCGCCGAGTTAACAGACATTGCCTGTACTGACTTAAAAGCCATTTTAATGAATATGGACAAGCCTGCTAAATCTAAAAGCAATTAATTAAAGCTGAATGCATTGCAATGCTTTTAGTAAATAGTGCAATAAAAAAGAGCCGGGAGGCTCTTTTTTAATTTTTGCATTTTTTACGCGCTTCGCACTGTTTAATCACTTGGCGTTTTTGCTCGTTTGAAAACTGTGTCCATTTAAGGATTTCATCTAAAGTGCGGTAGCAGCCCATACACACGTCTTTGTCATTTAAACAGCAATGGCGGTTACAAGGAGAGGCAACGGGCTCACTCATAGCTCGGCCACTTCCATGATTTTTTGCCTGAGCCAAATATGGCTTGGGTCGCGGTGTAACAGTGGTGACCAGATCATATCGAGCTTAAACGGCGCGATGGGAAAAGGCGGCGTTAAAATGGTCAAACTTGGGTCGTCTTTATAAATATTGGCGACTTTACTGGGCAGGGTGGCAATCAAGGCTTGCTCTTTAGCAAGGTGTATTGCCACATGGTAGTTACGGGTAAAGGCGGCAATATTACGGGTTTTATTCAGTGCACTTAAGGATTCGTCCACCCAGCCGTGTTTTTGCACGTCTTCTGGGCTCATGCCAACACCCACACCAAAACCGGTTTTACTTACCCAAATATGGCGTGAGGCTAAATAGGCTTCTAAATCAAAGTGTTTGATAATGCTGGCATCGGATTTAATGATGCAACTAAAGCTGTCAGTCCAGATGTGTTTTTGGTGAAACGACTGAGGCAGGTTTTCAAAACGGTTGATGGCCATGTCCACTTTGCCGTTTTCCACATCGTGGAAGGTGACGTCACTTGGGGTAACGATATCGAGTACGGTATCCGGCGCTTCTTGTTGGAGCTTTTGTAATAGCTTCGGTGCAAGGGTACTGGCCGCGTAATCACTTGCCATGATTCTAAATAAGCGTTTTGAATCCTTTGGGGCAAATTCGCGGTTAGGTTTGAGCGTTTCTTCTAACTGCAACAAGACGTTGCGGATCACAGGTTGTAGCTCTAAGGCGCGCTCTGTGGGTACCATGCCTTCACTGGTGCGGACTAAAATTGGGTCGTTGAGTAAGTTTCTGAGGCGTTTTAGGCCATTACTCATGGCAGGCTGAGTAATATTGAGCTGATCCGCCGCTCGCGTTACGTTACATTCGCGCAATAAGGTGTCTAAGTATACGAGTAGGTTTAAATCTATTTTATGTATATTCATCTTGTACTATTCATTGTGCGAATTAATACCATTTATATCATAAACACAATTAATGTTTAAAACGGTATTTATCAGGGTATGGGAAAATATCAACACCGTGGCTGATGGCCGCTTTCGCTTGCATCTGTTGCCAAAACTCAGGGGTGGCAAGCTCTGGGTGGTGTTTTAAAAGTAGGGTTCTAAGTTCTTGATTAGTAGTGACAAAAAGTAAAAGTTGCTCTGGGAACACATCTCCTGCGCCCACGCTAATACTGTGAGGATCTTCTTTCGGCATAGCACGGAAGGTCATTTCATCGAGGTAGCGCACTTCATCGTAGTCATAAAAAATCACGCGCTTGTGACGGGTGTAACCAAAATTTTTAAGTAGCATGTCCCCTGGGAAAATATTTACGCTAAGCATGTCTTTTAGGGCGTAGCCGTATTCTTTCATGGCTGCGTCTTTTTCTTCAAAGGTGGCATTTTCAAGGTACAGATTAAGCGGCGTCATGCGGCGTTCAATGTACACGTGTTTGAGCACTAAGTTGCCGCCCTCAATCCGTAACTTACTTGGCACACTGGCTTTGAGTGCCGTAAGTAACGACGGGCTTATACGCTCAAGCGGTAGGACTACGTCTGAAAATTCCATGGTGTCAGCCATGCGGCCTACTTTGTCGTGTTGTTTTACCAAACGGTAACGGGCTTTTACGGTTTCTGGCCCAAAGGGTTTGGTTTCTGGAAACTCATCGCGGATCATTTTAAACACAAAGCCTAATGAGGGCAGGGTGAACACCTCCATCACAAGGCCCGGGATGCCATCGGCGAGTTTAAATTGATCGTCGGTTTTATCTAAATGTTGTAGCAGCTCACGGTAAAACTCGGTTTTACCTTGTTTATGAAAACCAATGGCATTGTATAGCTCTGCCTTGGTTTTATTCGGCATGAGATCCTGTAAAAAGCGCACCAGTTGGCAGGGCTCACTGACATTGACCATAAAGTAGCTACGAGCAAAACCAAACAACACCCGCATGTCTTGCTCTTGGGTTAAAAGTGCATCTAAATAAATGCCTTCGCCTTTTTTATGAAGAACGGGAATAATAAAAGGCGTAATGGTTTTACTCGATACGATGCGCCCAACTAAATACGCGGCTTTGTTGCGGTAAAAAGGAGCGTTAACCATATCTATCCGTAATTGATGCGGCGCTTTACGGGTAGCAGGGGCTTGTTGTACAAAGGCTTTAACTAAAGCACGAATGTCTCGCTCAAGGTTAATGTAAGGTGTTTTAAAGTCATATCGATTGAGGATGTCGCGTATGGTCGGCTTTAAACCACTTATTACCGGATAATAGCTGCTAAATACCGTGTCACCCGGAATGCGGGTTTGGGCATCCATGCGTGATACCACAGCCACAAAAATAAAGTCGTTATTAAAGTACCTGCGGTGAAAGCAGCGGCAAAAAACGGAATTATAAAAACTTTGTGCTAAGCGCGCTTGAGGGTGAAAAGCACATAAGAGCTCAAAGTGCTCTTTTACTTTGAGCCACAAAGGCTCATCAATGCTGGCTTGCTGGTAGGTGTGGTGCAGTAAGTGGGCGGTTTGCTCTACCTGCATGTCGTAAAACGAGGTGCGGGCACGATTAAGCGCGCTGATGTCTGACCAATTGGCATTACTAAAGGCATCACTTGCGGCGCGGGTAGTGGCACTAAAACGACTAAAGTGGCTGTGAAAACCCGCTAAAATAATTTGCGCAATGGCAGAGGGATCCATACCGACCATCCCTTGGTGATTTTTGTTAACCTTAAGTGAAATAGCCGTAAAAATAAAGAGGTAAGACCAGCGTTTAATTCGCTTGGGCTAAACGGCGTTTTAATAAGCGTAACCGGTTTTCTTCTAAGCGAATTTTTTGTTTATAAAATTGCTCGCGCTCTTTTATTTTTTGCTTCACTTTAGTGTTTAATATTTTGCGGCGGGTTTGATCCATCAATTTCGTTAATTGACTGCGTAAATCCGCCACCTCTTTGCTTAAATCGGCATTGTATTGCTCAATGCGAAACTGCGATGACTTAATGTCACCTTCGAGTTGTTTAATGCGATTGCGCACTGAAATGGCTTCAAGCTCAGTGTCAGGATCGTAACTTATGCGCCCAGACGCACCCGACACAGTGACCGTTTTTTTAACGGCATCATCCGCACACGGCAGCTGACTAAAGACCACGCCTTTTTCTGTGTTGCATTGATAGTAAGAGGTTTTAACCGACGCTAAAACAAGGTGAGGGGCACTCACCAGCAGATAGCCTAAAACCAGCATCCTTTTGGTTTTTAGCATATTTGACCCTTAAATGATCCGTATCTAAGTGTTTTATATTAGTAAAAAAATCTGAGTGTTCAATCTAAGTGTTTAAAAATCGAACGTTATTTTTTATTAAAACGAGTCAGCTCTTTTAATTGCGCGATTAAAAACGGCATATCGAGTTTTTGCTCTATTTGAAAGCCTTTCGCCGCAGAAATGGTTTGGTAAGAGCCGTCACTGGCAATCAGTGTGATGCGGTCTTTTTTATAAGCAATGATGGTGTTTTCAGTAAAGTTCACGCCAGAATCACTGCTTTGGGTTAAGTCGTTCGCGATCATGGTGCTGCTAGCAAGGTGCGCACACGGCCAGTACTGGCTAAATGCGGTGTAAAGGATGTCTTGCCCTTGAATAAGCGATTGCGCGTGTTTTAACGACTGATCATTACTGTATAAGGTGCTGGTGGTGACCAATTGGTTTACTTGCAGTGCGCCACTTGGCTGTGACGGTAAGGTCACTAAAAAAACGTGATTTTGCGGGCGAGGGGTGTAGCTCACTTGTGCCATATACACCAAATTAACCGCAGCGCTTTGTTTTAATGCCTCATCTTGGGCAGCCTCAGTTTGTGCGGCCTTATGTTCATTAAGGGCAAGGCTGCCTTGTGCCCAAAGCGGGGTAACTTGCTTGGCTTCAAAGCTTGCGCGGTAATAACTAGGCAAGCCAGTTTTAATATTAAATACGGCATCGTCTTGATTGCTTGGGAGCAATAAACTGCCAACTGGGTAAAACGCCATAGATTGGCTGGTTTGCCATGCAGCGCGGGCAGAGTCTGAGCTAAAGAGTAAAATATCCACACTGTTTTTGGGAGTAAGGGTACAGCGCGGAATGTCCGTAGGGGATGCAAACGTCACTTGCTCTGTGCTGAGCTTGGCTTCTTTTTCTTGCTGGTACTGGGCTAAGTCCAGTAAGCCATTTTTAGCTAAAAGGGATTTGGCCGTAGTGGGGTAAGACAGCGGGAACATATTATCTTGCTTGGTGATGTCCAGTTTAAAGGTAGCATCGGCCCAAATATGTAATGAGTGGCTGGTGATAAAACACGCCACGAAAAAGCCAGTGGCTACTTTTGCAAACGACTTTTGTTTTAACTGATTTAAATGGTGCCAAGCGTAATTACCTGCCACTAATTCAAAGGTTAAAATTAAAGCAGCTAAACACACAGAAATAATAATAAATTGGCTCGGGCTGGTAAGCACTGAATCCCAAAGTAGGGCAATGATAGCCCCCAGTTCGCTGCGATTTATGTGATAACCCAGTTGGTAATAAACATAGGCATCAAGGGCAAGTAAACTTGCGCCTAATGTGGCGATGACGGCCGCCATGCCACGAATGTGTTTGGGGTATGGAAACACCAAAGACAAAGGGAAAATACTCAGAACAAAGCACAAGAAGGTTAAAAAGCTGGTGTGGCCAAGCCAAGTTACCATTAAATATAAGCCGCCTAAAAAGGTGGTCGGTGCCGGCTCTGCCAACATAAATGGAATGCTTAGCAGTAAGGCTAAGCCAATGTTGGCAAAGGTAAACCAATGACCCCAACTTAACAATTGGCTCGCTTTAGACGCAAAATGTGTTTGTTCTGATAGATTCATTATTATTTTACTGAGTCAGCCAAGGCTTTGGCGAAGTTTTCAGCAAGTGCTTGGCGCTGAGCGCTCGGTACATGCTCTTTTAAAATGTGCGTGATACTATTGCCCAAACACATAAGGCTCAAATCCACAGGTGATTTTTCATTGGCAAGCACGTCTAACAGTTTATCTGTGATGTCTTCGACCTGTTTATTTGAGTATTTTGACTGAATTGGCATTAAATCGTTCTTTATTAGACAAATATTGTCACATTTTAACATTGCCCCTAGGAAAAACAAAGATGAGCACAGAGGTGATCAAATTAGTGGTGCATTACGTCGATAAACGTGATGAACAAGCCCACATTCATTTACGCAATGATGAAATTCCTCATTCTGAGCGTGTTGATGTCTTTATGAGCCAGCTTCACCAAGCGTTTACGGCAAAACCAGGTAAAGGCTACTGCGCATTCTCTGCGGAAAAAAACAGTATTTTTGCTAGTAATTTAGTGAGCTACCAAAACCAAGACCAATCTTTTTATGGCTTAACGGCTGCCGCGTGTGACGTATTAAAAGAAGAATTAAATAAATACGCGTTTCACGAAACCGGTTATTTAGTGTTTTGCCATTACCGCCATGTGGCGTCTGAGTATTTAATGGTGGCGTTAGTGAACATTAAAGATCACTACACCATTACCAATGAACTGGATTTAGCCGCTGCAAAACATTTAGACATTGCCAAAATGCAATTAGCAGCGCGCATTGACTTAACCGCCATGCAAACAGACTCAGACGCAATGCGTTACATTTCGTTTATTAAAGGCAGAGCAGGGCGCAAAGTCGCAGACTTTTTCTTAGATTTTTTAGGCTGTGAAGAAGGCATAGATCCAAAGCAGCAATCTAAGGTGATGCTGGACGCGGTTGAAGACTTTATGGCAACCCAAGGGTTTGATAAATCTGAAAAAGATGCCTTGCGTAAAGACGTGTTTGATTACTGCCAAGACTGTGTGACAACAGGCGATGAAGCACAAATTAGTACCTTGAGTGACACCTTAAGTGAAAAAGCAGAAGGCAGTTTTTCCGATTTTTACCAAAACCAAGGCTATGAACTTGAAGAGAGCTTCCCCGTGGATAAGAAAACCGTGACCAGCATGGTGAAGTTCTCGGGCGTAGGCGGTGGTGTGAGTGTGAGCTTTGAGCGTAAACACTTAGGTGAGCGTGTGTATTACGATGCCGCTAATGACACTTTAACCATTAAAGGATTGCCAGCCAATTTAAAAGATCAGTTAATGCAGTACATTAACGGGCAATAAAAAAGCCTCATTTGATCTAACAATTGAGGCTTTTTCACTTGCGGTTTCGATACCAACATAATTTGGTGAGGTCAAATACTCTAATGTGTTATAAGTGAAAACATCG
>JBGTXC010000084.1:0-10394 GCA_041937835.1 Alteromonadaceae bacterium
CTACGGCAAGCGTCACTTTTTACTTATCACAGCGCACGATGCCAAAGTGGATTTAAAATCCTTAAGTAAAGCTCAAGGTGTGTCGCGCTTGGGGTTTGCATCAAATGCGCGTTTGGCCAAATACCTCAAAGTCAAACCCGGTTGCGTGTCGGTGTTGGCACTGTTATTTGATGAAGGTAAAGACGTAACACTTTGGTGTGATGACGCCATATACGGCGCCGCCAGCTATTTATGCCACCCAGGTCACAATCAAGCCAGTTGGCAAGTATCAGATGCTGACTTACGTGCTTTTCTAGCCATTACTGGGCACCCCATGACGGTACTCCCTGTGCCTAAAGTCGCTGACTGAATGCCTTAAAATACTGGGCTTTGCCGCTAGAAGTCATTACACTTTAGGGTAATAGAACAGATAGGAATGAGTAATGGGTTCGTTACAAGATCAACTGCTCAAAGCAGGCTTAACATCTGAGCACAATCTTAAAGTCGCTAAATCTGAAAAGCGCAAAAAACAAAAGAAAAAGAAAAAAGGGGCCACCAGTAACCCCAGTGATTTGCAGCAGCATATTGAGCAAACAAAACAAGCGCAATTAGCCAAAGCGCAAGAGGTCAACGCGCAAAAGCAGCAAGCACTGAAAGAGCGTGAAGACGTAGCGCGTGTAAAACAAATTCTTGAACATCACCAACAAAGTGAAATTCGTGGTGATGTGACCTTTAACTTCACTTACCAAAATAAGATCAAAGAAATCGATGTTAATGCCGTGACGCAAAAAGCACTAGCAGCCGGCCGCCTCGCGATTTGCGTGCTAGAAGGGCAGTTTTACGTGATCCCTGATGAGCCAGCGCGGAAGATCGCTGAAGTCAGTGAAGCGTATATTGTGATGCACGCACTCACTGACGATGGCAAAGACGACGATGACCCGTATGCCGATTATGAGATCCCTGACGATCTCATGTGGTAATAACAGGGTGATTTTTATAACTAACTGCTTAGTTCAAAAAATAGACATTGCCGTCGAATTGTGAGATTAATTAACTACACTTTTTGTGTAAAAACTTTTCAATAACAAAGAGTAACAGCAATGAAGAAAGTAAGTGTGAAAATCGCAAGTTCAGTACTTGCCTTAGGTGGACTGGTTTCTTTTTCAAGCATGGCAGCTGATGGCGAAGCATTATACACAGCTAAGCTATGCCAAACATGCCATGGTGCCGAAGGTAAAGCACCGATCATGGGAGCGTATCCCAAAATCAATGGTCAAAATAAAGAGTACTTGCTCAACCAAATGAAAGACATTAAATCAGGTGCGCGTGCCAACGGCATGTCAGCGGCGATGAAAGCCATGGTTGCTAATGTAAGCGACGCAGAGCTTGAAGCCATCGCAGATTACTTATCTAAAGTGAAGTAATCGCGTTCGCACCGCAACAAGCCACCATAACGGTGGCTTTTTTCTTGAATAAATAATTTTTAGCCATTTAGACTTCTAAAAGTCCAACCTTTGTGGTTTGATACACAGTAGTAAGAGGGTATCCATGTTTTCACTTAATCAAAGACACTTAAAAGGCCAAGTGAGTGACGCCGAATGGCAATTACGCATTGATTTAGCTGCGTGTTATCGTCTGTGCGCCCATTTCGGGTGGGATGATTTAATTTATACCCACTTATCGGCACGCCTGCCGGGCACAGATCACTACCTAGTGAATGCCTTTGGCTTAAGTTTTGATGAAGTGACAGCGTCCAACTTAGTGAAAGTGGATTTAGACGGTAAGGTGCTAGATGGCTCAGAAATCGGTATTAATCCGGCAGGGTTCACCATTCACAGTGCCATCCACCAAGTGCGCGATGATGCCCACTGTGTGATTCATTTACATACGCCCGCGATGATAGCTGTCGCCAGTACTCAGGGCGGTTTAAAACCCTATTCACAATATGCCATGTTTGCGCTGCCATCCCTTGCATATCACGGGTATGAGGGCTTAGCGGTTAATGACGATGAACGCGCTCGCTTACAAAGCGATTTAGGCGATGCCAATTATATGCTGTTAGTAAACCATGGCGGCCTGACAGTTGGCCCCACGGTAGGCGATGCTTTTATGCGTTTTTACGATTTACAGCGCGCATGTGAAATTCAACTAGCGCTTGAGTCCAGTGGCCAAGACGTAGTGGCTATTCCACAAGCGATTCAAGATAACATTTATGCCCAAGCTAAGGTGGTGCACAGCGGCGCAACAGGCGGTCAAAAAGCCTGGCCTGCCATGCTACGTAAAGCCTATCGCTTAGATCCGGGTTTTGCCGAATAACGAGGTCTCATTATGAAAATCACCCACGTTGAAGTATTTGATATTCACTGCCCTTTGCGCCCTGCATGGACACCTGTGTTTGTGCGCATTCACACAGATGAGGGGATAAGTGGCGTGGGTGAGGCAGGACTTGCCTATGATTTAGGGCACAGTGCCGCTGCAAATATGCTGGTGGAATTTGCCGAGGCATTTTTAATTGGCTTTGACCCTATGCAAACCGAAAAGCTTTGGTCGCGCATGCTACGCGAAAGCTTTTGGGGGCTAGGTGGTGGGCCTGTGGTGTATGCAGCAATGAGCGCCATAGACACCGCCCTTTGGGATATTAAAGGCAAAGCCTTGGGCTTACCTGTGTATCAATTGCTTGGGGGCAAGGTGAACGATGAGCTTCGTACTTATGCCTCCCAATTACAGTTTGACTGGGATAGCGAATTTAAAGCTTTAGTTGCCCCAAGTGAATACGCAGAAGCGGCGGCAAAAGCGCTGGCTGAGGGCTATGATGCGGTTAAAGTAGACCCCATCATGTACGACAAAAACGGTAACACTTATTACGACCGCACTAATTTGATTCACCCAAGTGAATTTAAACTGTATCGCAACCGCTTAGCCGCGATTCGAGAAGCAGTAGGGGATGAAGTCGACATAATTTTTGAATGCCACTCTTTACCGGGTGCAACCAGTGCCATTCAACTTGCCGAGCTCGCAGAAGAATTTAACTGCATGTATTTTGAAGAGCCGGTGAACTACTTAAACCCTGACTTGCACACTAAGGTAAAACAGCACACCAAAGTGCCATTAGCCGGTGGCGAGCGCTTGTATAACCGCTGGCAAATCAAACCTTACATGGATGCGCAAAGCATTGATGTGTTACAGCCAGACATTGGCCTATGTGGTGGTTTTACAGAAACTAAAAAAGTGTGTGATTACGCAGATATTTATGATGTTCGCATTCAAGCCCATGTGTGCGGCGGCCCAGTAGCCACAGCGGCTTCACTCCACTTAGAAACCGCCATCCCTAACTTTTTGATTCATGAGCACCACACTTATGCCATCAAAGCGTGGAACCGTGAGCTGTGTATTGAAGATCCGCAGCCACAAAATGGCCTATTTAAAGTCTCTGAAGCGCCAGGCATAGGTATTCACCTAAACGATGAGGTGGTTAACCGTTCGGCAAAGCGTGTGGTGAAATAAGTTAAAACTGATAAATACGCTTGGCATTGGCAAAGCTGATGGCATGCCATGCTGGGTGACTACCAAAGGTTATGTATAAGGCCTGCCAAAAGGCATTAAAATCAGCGGCTTGCCAAAGTGCTAACGGGAAGTTGCTGGCAAGCATAGTGCGCTCATTGCCAAAGTGTTCTAAAGCCTGCTCAAGTGCATGTGTAAGAGTGCTTGTGACATCCCTTATCGGTGTCATTTCAAGACCACTTAATTTAATGTAGCAATGGGGATATTTGCTTAAAACGTCGTAAGCACTTGCTAGATGGGTTAAGTCGTTTGCACCTACCCAGCCGCCATGTTCAAGCACGCAGGTTAAATCTGGAGTGTTTTCTAGTAGTTGGCAAAGGGCACTCAGTTGTTTTGGGCAACTTAAGTTAAGCTGCACTTCAAACAGTTTATTGCGGTGTGCTAATTCGCGAAGAGTGCCTGAAAGTTCGGGTGCTTTAAGGCAGTTGTCCGTTTCTGCAATTAAACGCACGCCCACGCATGCGTCATCGGCAACTTGTTTTACCACGGCACTTTGTGCCATTAACGCCCCTATGTATTTAAAGGGCGGGGCTTTGATGTTTTGCAGCCAAGCGAGCTCTTGCCAAGGCGCGGCATTATTAAAGCCAGCCTCTATGTGGACAAAACCACTCAAAGTTAATGGCGCAGAGAGCGCCAAATCGTCAGCTAAAAAATCCTGATAAAAAGGAATGTCACCTTGTTTGGCAAGCTTATGTAGCCAGCCATACTCGCCTTTATCGCGCTGCCATAAATGCAGGTGAGGGTCGATAATGGGCGTTAAAGCGTGATGGGTCATTTACTGCGCCGTATAGCCGCCATCAATGGCGTGGAGGCTGCCAGTAATAAAGCGTGCTTTATCGCTCAGTAAAAAATACACCAGCTCGGCCACTTCCTCTGGTTGGCCAATGCGGCCAAGGGGTTGCAGTGCTGCTTCTTCTTGATGAATCGCGTTAGCATCAGCACCTGAGCGCTCACAATAAGCGTTAATGGCATTATGATAAAGCGGCGTTTCTATGGTGCCGGGGCAAACCGCATTACAACGTATGCCTTGCTCAGCATAATCCAGTGCTGTGGTTTTGGTCATCCCAGCAAGTGCTGCTTTTGATAGGTTATAGGCAAAGGAATTGCGCTTACCCACATAAGCTTGATCAGACGCCATAATACAAATAGCAGGATTGTTAGCCTGCTTCATAAACTGTAAGCAGGCTTGAACGGTCACAAAGGCGCCTTTGACATTGAGGTTCATCACCTTATCAAAGTCATCGAGGCTAGTGTTTTCAATGTTGCCAGAAAAGTGCATGCCGGCATTAGGCACAAGAGCATCAATGACGCCTGCTTGTTCGCCAATCTGTGTGATGATGCGTTGCACTTTGGCAAAGTCAGTTAAATCACACGTGTGGTGGTGATAGCCGGCGTGTTGCTGAAGTGACAGCTCAGGCTCAGCAATATCGAGGTTGTGCACCTGATACCCTTCAGCCAGTAGTTTTTCTACTATGGCTTTACCTATGCCTTTTGTGCCGCCTGTGACTAATGCTGTTTGCATGACGATTCCTTAGTGGTCGTGACCACAACCACCGGCACCATGTACATGGCCATGGGCAAGTTCTTCGTTGGTGGCGGCGCGCACTTGCGTGACGGTTAAATCAAACGTCAATGTCTTGCCTGCGAGAGGGTGGTTAATGTCGCAATCTGCGTTAAAACGCCCTACTTTAACAACCGTTACTTGGTGGCGACCTTGGTTTGATTCAACCATGGCCGTCATGCCCGGCTTCCACACTTTGCCTTGTAAACCTTGCAAGTGCTTAAGTGGAATGCGCTGAATGGCGTTGTCATCGCGCTCACCGTAGGCGTCTTGTGGCGCTAAGGTAATTGTGACTTGGTCACCTTCGGCTTTATCCATTAAGGCGTTTTCAATACCTGGTAGCATGCCGTTATGGCCGACTAGAAATGATAATGGAGTATTATCATGGCTTGATTCAATTTGGCTGTCGCCTTCGCTTAGGGTGTAGTGAAACTCAACGACTGTGTCTTTAGTAATCTTCATGGGGTATCCAATGTGCGTTTTAGGGCTTGATTGAGTTTATCAATTAAAGCCGTGTGTTGGTCTTTGAAGGCGTTTAATTCTGCTTGGCTGCGCAGTAACTCATGGCATAAATTGAGCGCTGCCATGGTTAGGCCGCGCTCTTGATTAATACCTTTGCTACGGGATTTTATTTCATCCACGCGCTGGTTGAGAAGATCAGCGGCTGCGCGCAAAGCCGCCTCTTGCCCTTCTGGGCAAGCGACTTGGTGCTGTTTACCGAGTAGCTCAATCTCTAAAACTGGGCTGGGCGCTGTGCGCGAGTGCGTCATAAATTAGCCTAGTTGCGCGCTTTGTAGCTTGCTTAGTAGGCCGCTTAAGGTGTCGCTGGCTTCTTTTTGCTTTTCTTCGTTTTCTAGCAATTCAAGTTGTAAGGTTTCGTTCTCATCAAGCAATTTAGCGTTCTTGGCTTTAAGCTCAGTCACTTCCGTTTTTAACTGGTTGTTCTGGGCAATGAGTTGATCGATGAGTTGTTCAATTTGGGGAAGAGGTGTGTGTGACATAAATGCGCTCATACGAAATCAAAATGATCTGACAATTTAATTCATGTATATGGGGTTTACCAGCTATTTTCCAAGGTTTTTAAAGCACTTGGCTAAAATGTCAGCATAGTATGTTGCCAATGATCTTAGCCTGTGTTTCACTGCCGCTAATTTTGCTGTTAAGGAATCCCTGTGCTTAGTTATCGCCACTCTTTTCATGCTGGTAATCCAGCGGATGTGATCAAACACCTCGTACTCAAAGAGGTGCTGGCTTATTTAGGTAAAAAAGATAAGCCCTTTGACTACGTGGATACCCACTCTGGGGTAGGCTTATATACCTTGAGCAGTGATGATGCACAAAAAACCCAAGAGTACTTAGACGGCATTGCCAAATTGTATCAAGCCGATGGGTTATCTGCGCCAGTGGCAGATTATGTGGCTATGGTAAAAACCTTTAACTCTGATGATGAGCTAGCTGTTTACCCAGGCTCACCCAAAGTAGCCGAGCATTACTTACGCAAGCAAGACAAAGGCTGGCTGTTTGAGCTACACCCACAAGACATCAACGCCCTAAAAGGTAATTTTGCTAACAATCGCCGCGTTAATGTGCGCTTTGAAGATGGCTTTAAAGGCCTAGTTGGCTTAATGCCGCCACAAAGTCGCCGAGGCGCTGTATTGATTGACCCACCTTACGAAATCAAAACAGATTACCAGCAGGTAGTTAAAACTGTGATTGCCGCGCAGAAACGCTTTGCCACCGGCACTTACATGATTTGGTACCCTGTGGTTCAGCGTGAGCGCATTGACGAAATGGAGCAAAGCTTAAAAGCGAGTGGCATTAAAAACATTCATTTGTATGAGCTTGCCACCGAAGCCGATAAAGTAGAGCGCGGCATGACCGCCTCTGGCATGATAGTTATTAACCCGCCTTGGACGCTAAAAGCCACTATGGATGAAGTGCTGCCTGAGCTGACTAAGCTACTTGCTAACAGCAGTGGCTTTTACCGTAGTGACGTGCTCGTCGACGAATAATAAAAACGCCTCAATTGAGGCGTTTTTTTATTTCTTAACGTATTTGGTCAAGATCATAATTCGCTGACCTTCAACACGCCCTTCAATGTGATCTGACTCTGGACTTAAGCCAATGTTGCGCACTGGGGTGCCGCGTTTAGCGGTAAAACCCGCACCTTTGACTTCTAAATCTTTGATCAGTACTACGCTATCGCCTGGTGATAACACTTGCCCGTTGGCATCTTTGTGAACGCGGGCATCCACTTCAGCAAGTGCTTGCTCGGCCCATGTTCGGGTGTCGTCTTCTAGGTAGAGCATGTCTAAGTTGTCTTGCGCCCAGCCATTGTCTGCGGCTAAGTGTTTTAAAATACGATACGCCACCACTTGTACAGCCGGCACTTGGCTCCACATGGCATCATTTAGGCAGTGCCAGTGGTTGGCATCAAACTGGTTTTCAGTAATTTGTGACAAGCACACTTGGCAAGTGGCAATGCATTTATCAGAGTGGGCTTCCAATACAGGCGGCACTTCATAGACACTGACGTTTTCAGTGCTTTGGCAAAGCTCACAGGCATGATTGCTGCGGGCTAAAACAGTGGATTCAATACTCATAGGTTTATCGAGCCAGCGAAAGAATGGCGCTATTCTAGCAAACTATTGGCTTTGCTGGCGACGTATGTATTTGGCTCTGATTTCAGCAAATACACCTTGCTCGTCTAAGCGGGTAATGGCTTGATTGATTTGTGGTAGCAGGGGCGTGTGTTTAGCAAGTAGGCGTAAATGCAATTTACCACCTGAATGTTTAGGCCCCACTAAAATCGGAATATTGAGCTTTTCTGCCCAGTAATGTGCGGTGGGCGCACCGGCAATGGCAACATCGACGCGCTTTTTACCGAGCCCAACTATCATGTCTCGCTCTGATAAAAAGTCAAAGCGTTTGAATAAAGCTTGGTCGTGATAAAAATAACCAGCCACAGTGCCAATCGCTGTACCAATGGCAGGCTCTTTGACTTCACTGCGCGGTGGGTTTGGGAAGATATAATATTCTTCAATGTCGATGATGGGAGCTGAAAGCACAAAGCCTTCTGGGATTTGGTTTTGCGCAAACCAACTTGGGCTGATGATATCCATATCTAAGGATTGCTCTGCAAGTCCACGCAGAATGCGGCGTGGTGGTAGCGCATGGCCTTGATAGTTAAGCCCTGCTTCTTCAAGGATCAGTGGCACAATTTCACCCATGATCCCTGGGCCTTCTTCGTTCTCCATAGCGTATGGCACCCAGTTACCAAGCGCGTTGATGCCGTAATGGAGCGTTTGCTCTGTGCTTTTTACCTGCAGAGTAAAAGTAAAAAGTAATAATAAAAACAGAGTCTTAACTTCAATGCGCATAGTTTTACCTCGCTCAGTATCCAACCTAGTGTGAAGTAAATCCGCCTGCTGTTCAAGTATTAAGCGCTCGTCACCGAGTGGATAAAGCAAGGAAATAGGTTGCTGCCTGTGTGCTTATCGGTTACAAATGTGCATACTATTAAGACTGCCTTTTTTTAGTTTGATTTATGCCTGCAAGCCACACCCACAGTGAAACGCAATTTATTGCACGCCAACCCATTTTTGATCGGGAAGTGAATCTGTATGGTTATGAGCTGCTTTATCGCGATTCAGAAGTAAATGCTTTTCCAATGCATTTAAGTGATGAGCAAGCCACAGGGCGAATGTTCTTTGATGCACTCTTATTGCATGGCATTGATACCCTCACCAATGGCGAACGTGCCTTTATTAATTTATCTACCTCAGCACTGATTTTGGAACTGCCTGAGCTGATTGGCCCAAAACAAGCTGTGGTTGAAATTGTTGAGCGTACTGAGGCGCTGCACGATGTGGCAGATTCAGTTGCTATGATGCGCGAGCGTGGTTACGTTTTTGCGTTAGATGACTATGATGGCAACCCCAAATGGGATGCCATGTTAAAAGCGGTAAACTACATCAAGCTAGAAGTAGCCCCTAAGCTGATGACCACAGTCATGGAAATTAAACGCTTAAAGGCCACTTACCCGCATAGCAAAATCATTATTGAGCGGATTGAAGACTACGACACCTTCGCCAAGCTCAAAAACGCTGGAGCAGATTATTTCCAAGGGTACTTTTTTGCTCGCCCTGAAATGATGTCTTTTAAAAACATTAACCCCACGCGTTTAGTGGTGTTTGATTTAATGCGTCTTGCGATGGCAGAGAGTCTGGATTTTGGCAAAATCCAAGAGAAAATTGGTAAGGACTTGAGCCTCACCGCACGCATTTTAAAACTTGCAAACGCCCATTGCGCCAGTAATCGCGTGACGATCAGCTCGCTTTCTCAAGCTGTGGTGTATTTAGGGGAGGAAGTCATTCGCCGTTTCATTACGGTACTAGCATTAAGTGAGCTTGGGCAAGAAAAGCCTTCAGAGCTTACCAAGCTGGGGTTGGCACGCGCGCGCTTTATTAGCTTTATGCTCGAAAAAGTAAAATCGCCGCTAGTGAACCAAGGTTATTTGGTGGGATTGGTGTCAGTACTTGATGCAGTACTTGATACCAGCTTAGATGATGTATTGCAGCAGTTTAAACTCAGTGAAGAGTGTGAATTGGCGCTACTACGCGAAGAAGGCGACATTGGTGATTTATTAAAACTATGCCAATGCATTGAACGTGATGTGCAAAGTGACTTTGCCGTCTTTAAAGGTAAAAGCCACATAGATTTGAGTGAAATCCCCCACGCCTACCTTGAGGCGCAAACCTACGCCGACCAAACCTTGTCAGACTTAAAATAAAAAAGCACCCTAGGGTGCTTTTTATTATGTGGTAGTCAGCTATTAACGCATAGTAACAAACTCTTCTGAGCCGGTAGGGTGAATGGCCACAACCGCATCAAAGTCTGCTTTGGTGGCACCCATTTTCATAGCAACCGCAAAACCTTGGATCATTTCATCTACCGCAAAACCAATGCCGTGTAGACCAACGATTTTTTCTTCCTCACCTAAACACACTAGCTTCATGCGACATGGCTGGCGATGGGCTGTGACTGCGGTATACATGGCCGCAAACTCACTTTGGTAAATTTTGATTTGGTCTTTACCGTATTTTGCTATGGCAGCTTCTTCGCTTAAACCTATGGTGCCAATGGGCGGGTGACTAAATACCACGGTAGGCACTAAGTCATAATCCATTTTGGCATCTGGCAGGGCAGGGTTAAACAAACGCTCTGCTAGCATGCGCCCCGCTTTTACAGCCACAGGGGTTAACTCAATGCCGCCTGCCATGATGTCACCTAA
>JBGTXC010000085.1:0-10316 GCA_041937835.1 Alteromonadaceae bacterium
CGCATTGCTCTGTGAGTGCCATCCAGCAAAGCGCCACTTTGATTGCCATGGGTTTTGCGTAATTTAACAAATTCTTTAAAGCCAGCACAAAATAAGGCTTCTAAACCGTCTTTACCGCCAGAGCGCGCGGAAATTTCGTTATATAACTTAGATAAGTCAACGCCTGACCAAAATCTGTCTTCAAAGCGTTTTGCTTGCACACTGGCGTCGTTAATCACTTTACGGCGCTGAATAATGATGGCCCATGAAAAAACAGACATGGCTACGAGCATCAACATCACAAGTTGCACTAAGAAACTGGCTTTGAGGATCAAATCAAAAAAAGATAATTCAGCGGTCACTGCGTCGGCTCCTAAGGTGAGATTGGCATCTCAAAAATTATTATTGTCTTGCTAGGATAACATTGTGTCATCTAGCCACTAGTGTAACCAGAGCTTATTGCGCTGACAATGACACTCAGCTGAATAAATCACCGTTTAATCACAATGCTCTGAAAATTTTTTATCCAAGATTTTTACTGCTTATTCAGTTTTCTTGCATAAACGGTTAGAAAACAAAGTGCGCAGACCAGTTCAATGTACTAATTCTAATAGGTTAAAAAAGACACAATCAAACATAAGCCATTGTTTTTAAATGTCATTGGTAATATTTGTGACTTTACAGAGAATAAAAAACACCCAGTGAAATAAAATTCAGATAAATAAAACTAATCTGAAAAAAGCAATTTTTCTTGGTTGATCTAGATCAAGGCGATGGCTAATATACGCCCCGTACTGAAGGAGCGGCAAGCTTAGTTGCCCTCTGGCACAGTTACTTACAATGTGATGCATAATCATGTTGTTGCTTGGGTCATTTTAACATGACTAAGAGTTCCCTGGATTTACTTCCTTCAACTTGTTGTTTTGCCCGCGTTCTTCGCGGGCTTTTTTTTGCCTAAAATTTACCTACGCAATCAAGCCCAGATGCTAAGCACAAAAAAAGCGCTTTCGCGCTTTAATCTGATTTAGGTGGGGTTAAACCAAAGTGCTGGTATGCCAGTTGGGTGGCAATCCGCCCGCGTGGCGTGCGTTGAATAAAGCCTTGTTGGATTAAGAAAGGCTCAATAACGTCTTCCATGGTGTCCTTTTCTTCCCCTATGGCGGCAGCTAGGTTTTCAAGCCCTACAGGACCACCCATGAATTTTTCTATGACTGCCATTAAGTATTTTCTGTCCATGTAGTCAAAGCCTGACTTATCGACATCCACCATATCTAATGCTTTAGATGCCACATCAGCATCCACTGTGCCATTGCCTTTCACTTCTGCGTAATCACGCACTCGTCTTAAAAGGCGGTTAGCGATACGCGGCGTACCACGGGCACGACGTGCCACTTCTTTGGCGCCACTGTCATCCATGGTCAGACCTAAATGCTCACCAGAGCGCGCAACAATGGCGGTAAGGTCAGTCACAGAATAAAACTCTAACCGCTGCACTATGCCAAATCGGTCTCTCAGCGGTGAGGTTAATGACCCCGCCCGCGTGGTGGCACCAATTAAGGTAAAGGGTGGTAAATCAAGCTTTATAGAGCGCGCTGCGGGCCCTTCCCCGATCATGATGTCTAACTGGTAGTCTTCCATCGCAGGGTACAGGATTTCCTCCACGTGTGGGCTCAGCCTGTGGATTTCATCAATAAAAAGCACGTCGTTTTCTTCAAGGTTGGTCAAAAGTGCCGCAAGATCCCCGGCTTTTTCAAGCACAGGACCAGAGGTGGTTTTAATGCTCACCCCCATCTCGTTGGCGACTATGTTCGCCAAGGTGGTTTTACCTAACCCAGGCGGGCCAAACACCAGCAAGTGATCGAGTGCATCACTGCGATTACGCGCCGCTTCAATGAAGATTTCCATTTGCGCCTTGACGTGTGGCTGACCTTGATAGTCAGCCAACATTTTCGGGCGGATGGCGCGGTCAATCGCCGCTTCTTGACTGTCTTGGACTGTGGGTTCTATGAACCTATCTGCTTCTATCATGAACTCTGTCTTTTATATTGGCTGAGTATTTTACTCGGCGTTATAACATGGCTTTGAGCGACTCTTTGATTAAGGCTTCTGAGCTCATACCCACTTTGCGCACCGACTTTACCGCTTTTTCTGCTTGGTTAGCTTTATAGCCTAGTGAGATTAACGCTGCAATGGCGTCATCACTGACATCGCCTTGCACAGTTGGATCGGTTTGTGCCACTAAGAACTGGCTATCGTCCGTGCTAAGTAAATCACCTTGCCAATTTTTAAGCCTGTCTTTGAGTTCCAGCACTAAGCGTTCAGCGGTTTTTTTACCGACTCCTGGCAGTTTTACTAAGGTACTGGCATCTTCGTTATGTACGCAGCGGACAAATTCATCCGCCGACATGCCAGATAAAATCGCTAAGCCAAGTTTTGGCCCAACGCCATTGGCTTTTAATAGCTCTCTGAATAAGGCGCGGGTTTTCTTAGTATTAAAACCAAATAAGAGTTGTGCGTCTTCGCGCACCACAAAGTGGGTGAACAAAGTCACTTCTTCTTGGCAATTAGGGAGCTCATAAAAGCAGGTCATAGGTAATTGCACCTCATAACCGACTCCTGCCACATCAATTAAGACATCAGGTGGCTGCTTTTCAATTAAAGTGCCACGAATTCGGCCTATCATATTAACTCCTTAAACGTCCGCGCACGGTTTTACGTGCTTGCCCAGACAATTTGATTAAGCTTTGTTCAGAGTGACCATGACACATGGCAATGGCCAAGGCATCCGCGGCATCCGCTTGCGGTTTACCCGGCAGTTTTAACAAGGCGCGCACCATGTGTTGTACTTGGGCTTTGTCGGCAGCACCTGTGCCCACGACGGCTTGTTTTACTTGCCTTGCAGAGTATTCAAACACAGGCAATTCATGCATGGTGGCACACGTAATGGCAGCGCCACGGGCTTGGCCTAATTTCAATGCCGAATCCGGATTATGCGCCATAAACACTTGCTCGATGGCAAACACACTGGGTTGATGCTGAGCGATGATTTGGCTAACACCTTGGTAGATGGTTTTTAAACGTTCAGGCAAAGGCCGCTCACCGAGCTTAATACAGCCACTGGTGATGTATTGAAATTGCTGACCTTGTTGTTTTACCACCCCAAAGCCGGTAAATCGTGAGCCGGGGTCTATCCCTAAAATAATCGCCAAGGATGTCACTCTTGTTTTTCTTTTATCTTGACCGAATACTGTATGAATTACCAGTAAAAAGCACAAAAAAGGTGGCCTAAGCCACCTTTTAATCACCGTGAATCACAAGTTTTAAGTGATTAGTTGTTTTTCTGCTCAGCTTGAATGCTCAGTGCTAGCTCGTTAAGCGCATCTGGGTTTGCAACACTTGGGGCATTGGTCATTAAGCAAGACGCTTGCGTGGTTTTCGGGAACGCAATCACGTCACGGATGTTTTCAGTACCGCAAAGTAGCATGACTAGGCGATCTAAACCAAAAGCTAAACCAGCATGTGGCGGTGTGCCGTATTTAAGGGCATCAAGTAAGAAGCCGAATTTATCTTCTTGCTCTTTGGCATCAATGCCAAGGATACGGAACGCCGCTTGCTGCATTTCGTTGTTATGAATACGTACCGAGCCACCGCCCACTTCATACCCATTAATCACCATGTCGTATGCATCACTGATGGCCGCCGCAGGATTTGCTTCAAGGGTGCTAGCATCAATGTCTTTTGGCGCTGTGAACGGGTGGTGTACCGCGTGCAATTGGCCTTCGTCATCTTGTTCAAACATTGGGAAGTCAACAACCCAAAGTGGTGCCCAAGCGTTTGTGTCTGTGATGTTAAGGTCAAGACCTAGCTTCAAGCGAAGCGCACCCATGGCTTCGTTAACTACGTTCTTTTTGTCAGCACCAAAGAGGATGATGTCACCCGCTTTTGCGTCAGTACGTGCTAATAATTGCGTAATCACATCAGCGCTTAAGAACTTAGCAATCGGTGATTGAACGCCTTCGGCACCTTGACTTGGATCGTTTACTTTCATCCATGCTAAGCCTTTGGCACCATAAATGCCGATGAACTTAGTGTATTCGTCAATTTGCTTGCGCGATAATGCCGCACCACCTGGCACACACAATACCGCCACACGGCCTTTTTCATCGTTAGCTGGGCCTGAGAAGACTTTAAAATCAACGTCTTTAACTAGGTCAGCCACATCGATAAGCTGCATTGGGTTACGTAAATCTGGCTTGTCTGAACCATATAAACGCATGGCATCGGCGTAGTTCATTACTGGGAAGTCACCTAAGTCCACATCAATGAGTGACTGCCACATTTCACGCACAAGTTGCTCGGTTTTAGCGCGCACTTCGTCGGATGACATGAACGAGGTTTCTAAATCGATTTGGGTGAATTCTGGCTGGCGATCTGCACGTAAATCTTCATCACGGAAACATTTTACGATTTGGTAGTAGCGATCAAAGCCAGACATCATCAATAGTTGCTTAAATAACTGAGGCGACTGAGGCAAAGCATAAAAGCTGCCTTTATGAACACGGCTTGGTACTAAGTAATCGCGAGCACCTTCTGGGGTCGCTTTGGTCAGTACTGGTGTTTCAATGTCTAAGAAGCCATTGTCGTCTAAAAAGCGACGTACAAAGCTTGAAGCGCGAGCACGCATTTTAATGCGGTCACTCATTTCTGGGCGACGTAAGTCTAAGTAGCGATACGTTAAGCGGCGCTCTTCAGAGTTTTCTTGATTAAAATCCAGTGGTAAAGGCGCTGATTTATTGATGATTTCAAGGCCTGTGCCTAACACTTCCACTTCACCCGTGCTCATGTCTGCGTTGACTTGGCTTTCTGGGCGTGCACGCACAGTACCTGTTACTTTGACGCAAAACTCTTGGCGCAGTGTGTTGGCAACATCCATTAAGCCTTCCACTTCTGGATCAAACACTACTTGCACAACCCCTTCGCGGTCACGTAAATCGATGAAAATCAGGCCGCCTAGGTCACGGCGTTTGTTGATCCAACCGCACAGAGTTACCTGGCTGTCTACGTGGGCTTTTGTTAGCTGGCCACAATATTGGTTGCGCATAATATTCCTATGAACTCATTCTGTAAGGCAGTAAACTCAGATAAATGTGCCACTGCCATCGCGTTATAATTACAAAGTGCGCCCAATTATATAAAAATGCCACTTAATGTCACCCGTACTGTGCGATTTGCAGCAAACTATCTTAATCAACTCATAGGAAAGGCGAAATCATGTATGTCGGCTGCCCGCAATGGTCTAATCCCCAGTGGCGTCAACAGTTTTTTGACCCAAACAGCGATGCATCTGCCCTTTATCAATATGCGCAGCATTTTAATACCGTAGAAGGCAACACCACGTTTTATGCCACTCCAAATGCTGCAACTATCACTAAATGGCGCACGGATGTGCCTGACACCTTTCGTTTTTGTTTTAAATTGCCGCACGCATTTACGCACCAGCAAGCGCTTAATGTCACAATTCAAGATCTCAACGATTGGTGCCATTTATTTAGCCCATTATTTGAAGTGATGGGGCCGCTTCTCATTGGCCTACCTAAGCAGTTTAGCCCGCATGATTTACCCGCATTAGTGGCATTTTTGAAGCGCTTGCCAAGCGAGCTTGATGTTGCCATTGAAGTGCGCCACCGTGCATTTTTTGAAAAAGGCGATGCCGAGCGTGATTTTAACCGCACCTTGATGGCCAATGGGTGGCAGCGCTCAGTGATGGACACACGCGCCCTTTTTGCCCACCCTGCCACAACAGAGGCACTGGTGGACGCGCAAAAGAAAAAGCCGCATTTACCTGTGCATGCAATTGCAACGGCTGATGCGCCTGTGCTTCGGTTTGTGGTGGGTGCCATGAGTGAGCAAGACACCATCTTAAAGATGTTTACGCCCTGGGTTGGGCAATTACAGCGTTGGGTAGAAGATGGCAAAACGCCGTATGTGTTTTTTCATACGGCGGATAACCATGGTGCGCCGCAATTGGCGCAGCAGTTAATCAGTATGGTGGATGAAACGCACCCGGTTGCAGGCCCGTTTCCCCATGCTTTAGCGGTGAAACAAAATCAGTTGTTTTAGTTAAAGGCCAAGCTCTGCCATAAAATCGTCGTCGGCATCGTCTTTTTTGCTTTCGGTTTCTTTGCCCTTACCTTTAGATGCCTTAGTTTTAGCCTCATTAGCAATGATTTCATCTGGGTCTAAATCTTCTGCAATGTCAAAGTCATGAAGCTTAATGAACTCTGTTTTATCCATTGCTAGTTCTAAATAGAAGATGTTTTGGTTGGCTGTGGTGAAGGTTACCCTACGTGCTTGTGGTCTATCCATGGTGGTGTCCACAGAAATCTGCACTTGTTTGTTGATGGCCATCATCTTAGGTTGGTTTTGCGTGATGCTGGTGTGTAACTGCTTGCGCACTTTGCCGGTAAAGTCACCCACAATTTGGTTCATCAGCTCGCCCATCACATTAGACACGTCATCAGATAGGTGGCTCGTTGCCCATTCTGATTTCGGCATGCCCATGTGGCTCATGTAATCTTGGTAAATTTCCATCGCCGCTTGGGATGTGAAGTTGGTGACCACCAAACCGGTAAAGCCACCATCAAAGAGTACAAAACAGCCGATGTCTGGGCGCATGCATGTGCGCGTGATTTTTTGCACCATGGCTGAATAGTTAATGTCGCGGTCGGTGGCCGACGACAACACCTCAGTCACACTGTGACACAAGGTTGATAAAATATCTTCAGTGCTGATCACTTTGCTTTTACTCATTACTTCCACTCTTTTTGCAATCACGCGATTAGGTTGGACATAAATTACATACAGCGCCCACCAGACGCTAGTCAAAATCATAAAAAATACGAAATATCAGCTTATTAGCTTAGGGCTAACCCAGCTAATTGTCAGTTTTTTACAAAACTTTTTACGCTTTTATCGCGATACTTTATTAACACGCAAGCGTCGCTTTGCTAAAATGCGCGCCATAGAAAACCAGCCTAGTGAAGCAAACTGTGACAGGCAAAGACAGCATTTATGCCAACGCGCAACCGGTGAAAGATTTCACCTTTGATGAGCGTGTCGTCGAAGTTTTCCCCGATATGATTTCTCGCTCAGTGCCGGGCTATGCCACCATAGTCTCCACCATGGGCAAACTCGCTGGCATGTATGCCACCAACCACACCCACATTTATGATTTAGGTTGCTCCCTTGGCGCGGTTACCTTAAGCATGCGCCGCAACATAGATAAAGCTGGGTGTAAAATCGTAGCCGTGGACAATTCCAAAGCCATGGTTGAGCGCTGCCAACTGCATTTAGATGGTTTTCGCTCTGAGGTGCCTGTTGAGGTCACCCTTGCTGACATCAACGACATTGAGTTTCAGCCAGCTTCTGTGATTGCGCTCAATTTTACCTTGCAGTTTATTGATGTGGATGCCCGAGAGGCGCTGCTGAAAAAGATTTATGACGCCTTAGTGCCTGGTGGCGTGTTATTACTCAGTGAAAAGTTCAAAGGCGAATGCCCAGAAACAGACTCATTACTGATTGATTTACACCACGACTTTAAACGCGCCAATGGTTACTCAGAATTAGAAATTAGCCAAAAACGCAACGCTCTAGAAAACGTCATGCGCCCAGATACTTTGTCGTGCCATCATGAACGTTTTGCACGCCTTGGTTTTAGCCATACCCAAGTGTGGTATCAGTGCTTTAACTTTTGCTCCATGATTGTCATTAAATAAGGCCGCACTGTGGATTGGTTTACGGATTTTTACGCATACATCGCCAAAGGCCCTCTAAGCCCGTGGCTTGAAACCTTGCCAAAACAAGTAAGTGATTGGCAAAAGCACGCCAAACATGGTGATTTTCATAAATGGCAACGGGTTGTGAATAACTTGCCGCCAGCACCTAAGGCCGCAGTGGATTTACAAGACTCAGTCACAGTCGGTGATGACTCTAGCTTGCCTCAAGGCCATCAAAAGCAAACCACGCATCTACTCAAGCAATTAATGCCTTGGCGTAAAGGGCCCTTCTCCTTGCATGGCATTGAGATAGACACAGAATGGCGCAGTGATTGGAAATGGGACCGTGTGCTCCCCCATATCAGTCCTTTGGCTGGGCGCACTGTGTTAGATGTAGGTTGTGGCTCAGGTTACCACTTATGGCGAATGCGCGGTGAAGGTGCCAATACGGTTGTTGGTATCGACCCAACTGACCTCTTTTTATGCCAATTCCAAGCGGTGAAGCATTTTATCCCAGATGAGCATGTGCACTTATTGCCACTAGGCATTGAACAAATGCAACCATTACAGGCCTTTGACACTGTATTTAGCATGGGCGTGCTGTATCACCGCCGCTCAGCCTTTGATTTTTTAAGTCAGTTAAAAGACCAATTACGCCCAGGTGGTGAACTAGTCCTTGAAACCATAGTGGTTGAAGGCGATGAAAATACCGTGCTGGTGCCTGGTGAGCGTTACGCCAAAATGCGTAATGTCTGGTTTATTCCTAGCAGCCGCGCACTAGTGCACTGGCTCACCCGAGTTGGTTTTAAGGATGCCCGCATTGTGGATGAGGCGCCCACAAGTTTAGACGAGCAGCGCCGCACCCCTTGGATGGAAAATGAATCGCTGGCGGACTTTTTAGACCCCAATGACCGCAGCAAAACCATTGAAGGCTACCCAGCTCCCATTCGTGCTGTGTTAGTTGCAAAGAAATAACGAAAAGCCAAAGCCCCTGTGGGTTTTGGCTTTTTTAATGGATTGGCGAATTGCCAACAATAAAAAGTGAAGTAACGTTTAACCCCAAACCCATAGGAGCTGCCGTGAGCGAGCAAAAACAGTCCCTGAGCTATAAGGACGCAGGTGTAGACATAGATGCAGGAAATGCATTGGTTGAGCGAATCAAAGGGGTAGTGAAAAAAACCACACGCCCTGAAGTCATGGGTGGTATCGGTGGCTTTGGTGCCTTATGCCAATTACCGACTGGTTATAAAGAACCCGTGTTAGTTGCAGGCACAGATGGTGTCGGCACTAAATTGCGCTTAGCCATTGACCTTAAAAAACATGACACAGTGGGCATAGATTTAGTTGCCATGTGTGTCAATGACCTCATAGTTCAAGGTGCCGAGCCGCTGTTCTTCTTAGATTATTACGCCACCGGCAAGCTAGATGTGGACGTAGCCGCGGATGTAGTCAGTGGTATTGGTGAAGGCTGCGTACAATCAGGCTGTGCGTTAATTGGTGGTGAAACCGCTGAAATGCCAGGCATGTATGAAGGCGACGACTACGACATGGCAGGTTTTTGTGTCGGCGTGGTAGAGAAAAGCCAAATCATTGATGGCAGTCGCGTTGCAGCAGGGGATGCACTGATTGCACTAGGTGCCAGTGGCCCGCATTCAAACGGCTATTCTTTAATTCGTAAAGTCCTAGAAGTCTCAGGTCAAAACCCCAATGACGAATACCAAGGCAAGCCATTAGCTGAGCACTTAATGGCACCTACCCGCATTTACGTTAAACCTGTGCTGTCGCTATTAAAAGCCTGCGATGTTCACGCCCTATCTCACATCACAGGTGGTGGCTTTTGGGAAAACATCCCTCGTGTATTACCAACAGGCACAAAAGCGGTGATTGACGGCACCAGCTGGCAATGGCCTGCGGTATTTAACTGGCTTCAAGACGCCGGTAACATCACCACGTTTGAAATGTATCGCACCTTTAACTGCGGTGTGGGCATGGTCATCGCCTTGCCGCAGTCAGAAGTTGAAAAAGCGCTGACACTCCTTCGTGATGCTGGTGAAACCGCTTGGCAAATTGGCCACATTGAAGCCGCCGCAAACGATGAAGAACAAGTAGACATCAAGGGCATGGCGTAATGGCGCCATGCAAACTCTTGGTGTTGATCTCTGGCAGTGGCTCTAACCTGCAAGCCATCATGGATGCCTGCGCAAGTGGGCAAATTAATGGCGATGTCGTGGGTGTGATCAGCAATAAAAGCGATGCCTATGGCTTAGTGCGCGCCGCGAATGCGGGGATAAAAACCGCAGTCTTAAGCCATAAAGACTTTTCAAGCCGTGAAGAGTACGACGCACAATTGACTCAACTTATCGCGTCTTTTTCGCCTGATCTAGTTGTTTTGGCTGGATTTATGCGTATTCTAACCAAGGACTTAGTGCAAACTTTTAAAGGAAAAATTCCAAAAACTCTCATTGAGAAAAGAGAGGGCTCCTTCCGGATCAATTTAGGACAACTTCCCGTTAAGGCCAAAACGTTCAAAAATAGGGCCATTTTTCACCTCATTATAAAAAG
>JBGTXC010000086.1:0-10300 GCA_041937835.1 Alteromonadaceae bacterium
CCTTGGCATGCTGCCGATCGCCGCCGCCTTCGGCGAGGGTACCGCCTTCCGCTCGCCCATGGCCATCGCCGTCATCGGCGGGTTGATCACCTCCACCGCCCTGTCGCTGATGTTCGTGCCGGTGGTCTTCAGCCTGATCGACGGCCTGAAGCGCCGCATGGAAAGCCGGTTGAGCCGTCTGACCCACGGGCAGCACGGGCATGAGGAGCCGGCTGTGGAGGATCGGATCGGCTGATCTACGTTGCGCGAGAGACGATGAGACCCGGCCGGAGACCTCCGGCCGGGTCTTCTTCTGGCGATGGTGAAGGGCTGGCGTGGCGGGAGGCGGCGAACCGGATGCGGAATCGGCGAACGTCCGCTATGGGTGGAAAGCGGACGCGGATCAACGCAAGCGACGAACCAGCTTGTGACCCAAATAGAAGAACCCCGACTGGCCAGCGAACACAGCCGCTCCCAAGAGCAACCACGCCGTCAACGGTAGGCCGGCAATCATGTCGTTCGGCTCCTCGCTTTCGCCAGTGGACAAGACCAGCATGGTAACCGTTGCAGGTTCGCTGCGCCGCGGAGTCTCCACGCGCGCGTGGTACGCTCCGAAAGTTCCGGGTTGCCCTCCCGCGATCCGGTCCGACTGCCACTCGCCGGGTCGCGAGTGCTCCCATGAGCGTGGGCGCTCGCGTCGAGGCTTCACCAGACGCGCTGCCGGATGACGACGATGATGATGAAGATGAAGTAGATACGGGTCCAGATCCAGAAGAGGCACGTGAAAACTTTGAGAAGCTTCGTTCTCTTTATCATGGCGCGCGCGAAACCTTTGAAGAAAAAGGCCGTGCACACCCAGATGCGCAGCAAGCTATTCAAGATATCGCAGATTTGTTCCGCACCTTTAAGTTAGTGCCAAAACAATTCGACCGCATGGTTAACAACATGCGTGACATGATGGACCGCGTGCGTGTTCAAGAGCGCATCATCATGAAGCAAGCAGTGCAAATTGCGAAGCTTCCTAAAAAGACCTTTGTGCGTCATTTTGCTAACAACGAAACTGACTTAGCATGGGTAGATGCTGAAATCGCTGCGGGCGAAAAACACTCAACCAAACTTGCAGAATGCAAACCTGAAATCGAGCGTTGCGTCTACAAGTTAAAGCAAATCGAAGAGACCACAGGTCTTACAATCGAGCGTATTAAAGACATCAACCGTCGCATGAGCATTGGTGAAGCCAAAGCACGCCGTGCGAAAAAAGAAATGGTTGAAGCTAACTTACGTTTGGTTATCTCAATCGCGAAAAAATACACCAACCGTGGCTTACAATTCTTGGATCTTATCCAAGAAGGTAACATCGGCCTTATGAAAGCGGTTGATAAATTTGAATACCGTCGTGGTTACAAGTTCTCGACGTACGCCACTTGGTGGATCCGTCAGGCAATCACACGTTCAATCGCTGACCAAGCACGTACGATTCGTATTCCGGTTCATATGATTGAAACCATCAACAAGCTAAACCGTATTTCGCGCCAAATGCTGCAAGAAATGGGGCGTGAGCCTAACCCGGAAGAGCTTGCTGAGCGTATGATGATGCCAGAAGACAAAATCCGTAAAGTGCTGAAGATTGCCAAAGAGCCAATCTCAATGGAAACCCCAATTGGTGATGATGAAGATTCGCACTTAGGTGACTTCATCGAAGACAACACCATTGAGTCGCCGATTGATTCCGCAACCATGGAAAGTCTTCGTGGCGCCACTAACGAGGTGTTAGCAGGGCTAACTGCTCGTGAAGCCAAAGTATTACGCATGCGTTTTGGTATCGATATGAACACGGACCACACGCTAGAGGAAGTGGGTAAACAGTTTGATGTAACCCGTGAGCGTATCCGTCAGATTGAAGCAAAAGCGTTACGTAAGTTACGTCACCCTTCACGCTCAGACTTACTTAAGAGCTTCTTAGACGCAAAATAATCGTTAAGTAGCAATTTCTATCAAAAAGCTCGCATTTGCGACCTTTTTTAGCATGAGGCAATACCATGTCTTGGATTCAAATCCGCATTCGTACAACCGAAAAATCCGCCGACCGCGTTTCTAATTATTTAATGGGGCAAGGCAGTGCTTCTGTGACCTTTATGGATGCAAAAGACACCCCTATTTTTGAACCTAAACCCGGTGAAGTGAAATACTGGGCTGATACCATCGTCATTGGCCTATTTGAAGCCAGCCACGATATGAAAGCTGTGGTTAACTTTTTAAAGCAGCAAAAAGAATTTAAAACTGACATTCAATATAAGATTGAACAGCTAGAAGACAAAGACTGGGAACGCGAGTGGATGGAGCACTTCCACCCCATTAAGTTTGGCGAACGATTATGGATTTGTCCAAGCTGGCGCGATATTCCAGATCCAAGCGCCGTCAACGTGATGTTAGATCCAGGCCTTGCCTTTGGAACAGGTACCCATGCGACCACGGCTCTATGTTTAAAGTGGTTAGAAAGCCAAGATTTAACAGGCAAAACAGTGGTGGATTTTGGTTGTGGTTCAGGCATTTTAGGCATTGCGGCTTTAAAACTAGGTGCAGCACGTGTGGTAGGTATTGATATTGACCAACAAGCACTGGATGCGAGCTTAGATAATGCCGCCCGAAATGGCGTGGCGGATCAGCTTGAAGTCTACTTACCAGAAAACCAACCTGAGCTTGAGGCAGACGTGGTCGTTGCCAACATTTTGGCCGAGCCGCTCAGGGAGCTAAACCAAGTGATTTTAGGTTACCTTAAACCCGGTGGTGCACTGGCGCTTTCTGGGGTACTTGAACAACAAGCAGAGGATGTTTCAAGTTACTACCAAGATGACGTCATCCTAGCGCCAATCGAAGCCAAAGACGATTGGGTAAGGATTTCAGGCATTAAAAAATCGTAACAGAAAAACGCGCTACACAGCGCGTTTTTTAACATTTAAATCGCTCAAAAACCCCATATCAGAAACAAGCAAATTCAATTTAGTGTAAAAACTGCAACATCAAAACCCGCTTTAAAATGTCAATAGTAAAAGTTTAAAAAAAAACCACTTTTGTTCAATTTCTAGCCTTTGATTTTGGTGTAAAAAACCGTAAACTTAGCGCCCTTTGAAAAAGCAGCCCCGTAACGACTGTGCGTATAGGACCATATCAACTCGAAAACAATGTCATCGTTGCCCCTATGGCAGGCATTACTGACCGACCATTCCGTCAGCTTTGTCGTCGTTTAGGTGCAGGCCTTGCGGTCTCTGAAATGATGTCATCCAACCCGAGGGTATGGAAAACCGACAAATCATTAAGTCGTATGGATCATGCAGGCGAAACTGGCATACGTTCAGTACAAATCGCAGGTGCCGATCCTGAGTTAATGGCGCAAGCCGCACAGTTTAATGTGGAACACGGTGCCCAGATTATTGATATCAATATGGGGTGCCCTGCAAAAAAAGTGAATAAGAAGCTAGCGGGTTCAGCCCTGTTACAGTACCCCGAGTTGGTGGAAGACATAGTGCATGCAGTTGTGAATGCAGTGGATGTGCCTGTGACTTTAAAAATTCGCACCGGTTGGGATCGCGAGCACCGTAACGGTGTTGAAATCGCAAAAATAGCAGAACGTCAGGGAATTCAGTCTCTCGCCGTACATGGTCGCACTCGAGTGGATATGTACAAAGGCGAAGCTGAATACGACACGATTAAAGAAATTAAACGTTCGGTATCCATTCCTGTGGTTGCCAATGGGGATATCACTTCCCCAGAAAAAGCAAAACAGGTTTTAGACTATACCGGCGCAGACGCCATCATGATCGGACGAGCAGCGCAAGGGCGACCTTGGATTTTTCGAGAGATCACTCATTATTTGGCGACAGGCGAACACTTAGCGCCTCCGTGCATTTCTGAAGTGCGCGGGATACTAATGGAGCACTTGGAAAATCTTCACCAATTTTATGGTGAGCTAGCTGGCTTGCGAATCGCACGTAAACACGTGTCGTGGTATTTGCAAGCGCATGATGATGGCCAATTTAGGCGAGTATTTAACGGCCTCGAGTCGGCTAAAGCGCAAGTTGATGCGCTTGAACAATACTTTGAAAAACTAGCAGCTAACTAAGAAAGAAAGAGATCATACAATGTTTGAACAAAACGTGACTTCTCCATTTATTACCAACGCACACGTACAGTCACAAGAGAAACCTCAGCCATTACGTGACGCAGTGAAAAAAGCCGTTCACCACTACTTAAAGCAGTTAAATGGCCAAGATGTCCAAGACGTATACGAGCTCGTTCTTTCTGAGCTGGAAGCACCGCTACTTGAAGAGGTGATGACATACACCCGCGGTAACCAGACTCGTGCCGCTATCTTGCTAGGTATCAACCGCGGTACTCTTCGCAAGAAGCTGAAAAAGTACGGCATGAACTAAGAACGCGCAGCGCAGGCTGCAACGAAAAGCACCCCCAGGGTGCTTTTTCTTTTTCTGTTAGTTGCTTACTCATATTGTTCAGTTTTCATATAAAATAACACCCGTTTCTAAGCTAGCCTTTCGTTGAAGAGGAAAATAAACCACATGGATAAAACCAATCCAATCCGTCGCGCACTGTTAAGTGTGTCTGACAAAACCGGTATCGTTGAGTTTGCTCGTGAACTAGAAGCCCGTGGTGTGGCTTTGTTGTCCACAGGGGGTACTTGTAAGCTTCTTAAGGAGCAAGGTATTACCGTAACTGAAGTATCGGATCACACAGGTCATCCAGAAATCATGGATGGCCGCGTAAAGACCCTGCATCCTAAAATTCATGGCGGCATTTTAGCGCGCCGTGGGCAAGATGAAGCCGTGATGGCTGACAACAACATCGACGCCATTGATTTAGTCGTTGTAAACCTTTATCCCTTTGCCAATACCGTCGCTAACCCCAACTGCACCCTAGCAGATGCGATTGAAAACATTGATATTGGTGGCCCAACTATGGTGCGTGCTGCGGCTAAAAACCACAATGATGTGACCATAGTCGTTAACAGCAGCGATTACGACCGCGTGTTGAAAGACATGAACGCACACCAAGGTGCCACAAGCCATGCATTGCGTTTTGACTTAGCCATTGCAGCGTTTGAGCATACCGCACAATACGACGGTATGATTGCCAACTACTTTGGTAAAAAAGTCCCTGCCTATACAGCTGAACAAGAAGTAGATGGCGATTTTGAGCGTACGGTTAACCTCCAATTTAAGAAAAAAGAAACCCTACGCTACGGCGAAAACAGCCACCAAAAAGCGGCGTTCTACGTTGAAACACCCGCTCCACAAGGCTCAATTGCCAGCAGCGAGCAACTCCAAGGTAAAGCCCTTTCTTACAACAACATCGCAGACACAGATGCCGCTCTTGAGTGCGTTAAAAGCTTTGATGAGCCAGCCTGTGTGATTGTAAAGCACGCCAACCCGTGTGGTGTGGCTGTAAGCGACACATTATTAGATGCATATGACCGCGCTTTTAAAACAGACCCAACATCAGCCTTTGGCGGCATCATTGCCTTTAACCGCCCGCTTGATGCAAGCACTGCAAAAGAAATCATTGCGCGCCAGTTTGTTGAAGTGATCATCGCCCCAAGCATTGACGAAGACGCAAAAGCCATTGTCAGTGAAAAGAAAAACGTGCGCTTATTAGCCTGTGGTGATTTTGCAGCAACTCAAACCCAACGCGACTACAAACGTGTTAACGGTGGTTTATTAGTGCAAGATGCCGATACGGGCATGGTTAGCCGCGAAGCACTTAAAGTGGTTTCTAAGCGCGCTCCGAGCGAGCAAGAGCTTAGCGACTTGTTATTCGCATGGAAGGTTGCCAAGTTTGTGAAATCAAATGCGATTGTGTATGGCAAAAACAACATGACCATAGGTGTGGGTGCAGGGCAAATGAGCCGTGTTTATTCTGCTAAAATCGCAGGCATCAAAGCCGCAGATGAAAACCTTGAAGTTAAAGGGTCTGTGATGGCGTCAGATGCCTTCTTCCCATTTAGAGATGGTATTGATGCCGCGGCTGAAGCCGGCATTACTGCTGTGATCCAGCCAGGTGGCTCAATGCGTGATGACGAAGTCATCCAAGCCGCAGACGAACACAATATGGCCATGGTCTTTACCGGCATGCGCCACTTCCGTCACTAAAAGCAGACACCAGCGCGTTTAACGCGCTGGGTAATTTATCGTCATGTGGTTTACTAAGTCGCGTTTTTTGCTATTTTGCCTAAAGGAATCAAACCATTAGGAACTTAAAACATGTTTGCTAAAGCTAAAATTACCTTAGTTGCCGCCCTTTTAGGTGCAAGCCTGAATGTGGTAGCACACGATCACGCAAGCCATGGCGGTGTTGAAATGGCCGTTAAGTCAGACACCCGCTCAAAAGATAACATGGCCCGTGATGCCTACCGTAACCCAAAAGATACCCTCAGTTTCTTTGGCTTAAAGCCGGGCATGACTGTGGTAGAGATCTGGCCAGGCGGCGGTTGGTACACTGAAATTTTAGCCCCTGCGATTGGCCCTAAAGGCACACTGTACGCAGCCCACTTCCCAGTTGACTCTGAAGTTGGCTATTTCAAAAAGTCACGCATGCGCTTTGAAGAGAAAATGAAAAGCCATGACGCGTATAAAAATGTGACCTTAACGAACTTTGTGCCTATGGTGGATCACGCGATTGCACCAGCCGGCTCTGCAGACATGGTGTTAACTTTCCGTAACGTGCATAACTGGTACATGCAAAAAGACGAAGAAGGCGTTGCTGAGTCTTTCAAAGCGTTTTTTGCAGCCCTTAAGCCAGGCGGTGTATTAGGTGTAGTGGATCACAGGTTACCTGAAGACCGTGATGCCGCAGCTGAAAAACGCTCAGGCTATGTGAAAGAAAGCTGGGTCATCGCCCTTGCGGAACAAGCAGGCTTTAAACTTGCTGAAAAAAGCGCCATTAATGCAAACAGTAAAGACACAGCAAACCACCCTAAAGGGGTATGGACGCTTCCACCTCGCCTTGCACTTGGTGAAGAAGACAAAGCAAAATACCTCGCGATTGGTGAATCAGACCGCATGACATTAAAGTTTATTAAACCGACCCAAGGTTAACTTTTATGAAAATTTTGGTCATCGGCTCAGGCGGGCGCGAACACGCGCTTGCCTTTAAAGCCGCCGAAAACCCAGAAGTCACAGACGTATTTGTCGCACCAGGTAATGCTGGCACAGAAACAGAAAGCAAACTCACTAATGTGGCGATTGCCGCTGATGACATCGCGGGTTTACTCGCGTTTGCCAAAGAAAATGACATCGCTTTGACCATAGTAGGTCCAGAAGCGCCTTTAGTACTGGGCGTAGTGGATGCATTTCGTGACGCTGGTTTGGCTATTTTTGGTCCAACCCAAGCAGCCGCTCAATTAGAAGGCTCTAAGTCGTTCACTAAGGACTTTTTAAAGCGCCACGCTATTCCAACAGCTGATTACCAAACCTTTACGGATGTGCAAAACGCCGTTGCCTATATCAAAGAAAAAGGCGCGCCAATTGTCATCAAAGCAGATGGTTTAGCGGCAGGTAAAGGTGTGATTGTGGCAATGAACCAAGCTGAAGCCATCGCCGCAGTGGAAGACATGCTCGCAGGTAATGCCTTTGGTGAAGCAGGCTCTCAAGTTGTGATTGAAGAGTTTTTAACCGGTGAAGAAGCGTCTTTCATTGTGATGGTGGATGGTGAAAACGTGTTGCCATTTGCTACCTCGCAAGACCACAAACGCGCCTTTGATGGTGACCAAGGACCAAACACAGGGGGGATGGGAGCTTACTCACCAGCACCTGTGGTGACCGCCGAAATCCACCAGCGTATTATGGCTGAAGTGATCATGCCAACAGTTAACGGCATGAAAAGCGAAGGCATGCCTTACACAGGCTTTTTATACGCAGGTCTGATGATTAGCGAAGATGGTACGCCTAAGGTCATCGAATACAATTGCCGTTTTGGTGACCCTGAAACCCAGCCGATTATGCTGCGCTTAAAATCAGATTTAGTTGAGCTTATCCAAGCTGCCAACCGCCAAGCACTGGGTACTGTGGACATTCACTTTGATGACCGCGCTGCAGTGGGTGTGGTATTGGCCGCTGGGGGTTACCCGGGCAGTTATGAAAAAGGCATTGCCATTCAAGGGCTTGAAGAAGCAAGCGCCTTAGATGGCAAAGTGTTTCATGCCGGGACCGCTAACAAAGATGGCGTCATTGTCACCGCGGGCGGGCGCGTGTTATGCGCAACTGCTCTTGGTAATACAGTGACCGAAGCGCAACAAGCTGCTTATCGCCTTGCTGATACCATTCAATGGCCAGAAAAAATGCAACGCTCAGACATTGCATACCGCGCCATTGCCCGAGAAAAGGCCTAAAAACCACCAAATGGTGATGCAATTTGCATCACCTTCTTCTATGCCAGCCGCTGTGTTTTAACGTTATAAATGCTACCATTTAGGAATGACTGTTTTTAGTTTAAATTCCTGTGCTTAAGTGGTTTACGCGAGTCGGTTCAGCACTCATTATTGCAGTGCTTTGTTTACTAATTTATACCCTCATGGTGCACCTTGGGGACCCAACTGCGCGCTCCATTGATAAAACCACCCCCATCTATACCCAAACCGCATACTACTTAGATAACACTAACTCCCTCACTTTAGTGGATGCGATTGCACAAAAAGACACCTTTATTAACGTTAAAAGCATCGATGATATGCCGTGGGATTGGACCCAGCGCACATGGTGGATGCACATCACCCTGACTAACAAAGGCCCTCTCACCTACCCGTTAGTCGCGCATTTTGATAACCCTATGCTCGATGAACTGGATGTATTTTTACTTGAAGGTGAGCAAGTCACGCAGTCATCGGCGCTAGGTGATACCCGAGAAGGACTAAACAAAGACTTAAAAACCCTGCCGCATTTTAGTTTTGATATGCCACAAAGTGGCGAAATCAGTTTACTGATACGAATCAAAACCACAGGCCTTGCTAAAACACCGGTATCGATTTATTTAAAACCTGATTTTTGGCACCTGAAACAGCAAATCAACCTGATATGGGGGCTCTTTTTAGGGGTCTTGTTCTTAATCGCTGTGTATAACCTAGTGCTGTATCACGGCATTAAAGACCGGGTTTACCTTGTGTACATAGGATATATCTTGTCAGTAATAGCCATGACCGGCGTGGTCAATGGTTTTGGCCATTATGTCTGGCCTGCCCATATTCAAAGTTGGCTGCACCATCAAGTGGTATTTACCAACTATGCCGTTGCTACCTGCATCATGGCATTTACTGTGATGTTTTTGCGCTACCAACAAGACAAAAGCAAGCTGTTTTATTTAGGCACAGGTTATTTTGGCGTCATGGTTTGCCTCATGCTAGCCAGTTTATTAATGCCTGAGTTCGTTGCTGCGCAAATCTTTTTTGTGGTGATGTTCTTTCTCTACATCATCTGTTTTACCCTTATTTTAAATAAGGTCTTTACTGGGTTTCGTTGGGCTAAGTTTTACATTATTTCTTGGTTGCCATTGATCATAGGCGGTGCGGTGCAACCTATGATGCTGATGGGGTTAGTCCCTCATAACTTTATTACTCGCCACGCCTTTATGATAGGCACGCTGTTGGAAATCACCTTGATGGCGATGGCACTGGCAGACAGGATGCGCCACTTAAAAGCCCAGACGCTCTTTCATGCCACCCACGACCAAGACACCGGCTTACCAAACTTCACCTTGCTGGTATCACGTATGAAGCAGCTGATTGAAGCGCGCAGACCTTTCAGCCTATGTTTAATTGAAGTGCGCAACTATGGGCAACTCACTCCTTATATCCATAGCGACCAGCAAGCTAAGCTGCTAAGCGAAGTGATTAAGCACATAAACAAGCTGATCATGGGCGATGCCCACTATCGTTACTTAGAAAACCGCATCGACCGTAAACACAAAATCGCCAAAGCTCGTGAAGGGGTATTGGCTTTGGTCTCGGTGCCATTCATTAACGAAGAACACTTTGAGCAGCAAGTGGCGTTTATTCTTTCTTCCTTACCCAAAAAAGTGTCGTTAGATGGCCTTGAAGTGCACATCAACAGCGCTGTAGGTTGCTGTTACTCAGGGAAAGAGCCACAACCCACTGAGCGCATCATTAAAAATGCGTTTCAGGCGTTAGAGTTGGCAAAATCACGGCCGACTCAATTTGCCATGTACCATGATGACCATGACTGGGGCGGTCGCCTCCTAAAAGGTAACGGAGGCGCCCAAAGGTTCCCTCAGAATGGTTGGAAATCATTCGCAGAGTGTA
>JBGTXC010000087.1:0-10170 GCA_041937835.1 Alteromonadaceae bacterium
GCTAACTGAAGTCTATTAAATTGTTTTTGTTCCAATTTGATATCTCCTTTCGCCTTACACTTATATAACGGGTAGGCAGTAAATGATTTTGCGACATTTCTTTTTAAAAACTTTTTATTAATTTCTTCTATGACCATATCGTACCAAAAATTCGTTTGTTTTTTCGGAAAGTTGCGATATTTATATTATGGAAATTTCCTAAACTGATCGCCGCTTCGATCAGATAATCGTCAATCGTATACGGATCGCCCTCTTCGTCTACTTTTCGAGTTTCGGAAGAATCGGTAAATGTGTTTGAGTAAGTGTAACTAATTATGAATATTTTCATTGAGTTATATTTTATTAAAACGATGTTAACAAAACAGTGTGCTGTGCAAGAGTGACTTTGGGCTCATCAAGGCAAAATGCTACACTGGCAACAGCCCTAATCCTGATAGTAAGCTTATGAAAATGAAAGCCCGTTTTTCTCACGACGATGTCACAGTGCACAAGATAGATACTGTGTACCAAGGTTTTTTTAAAGTGCAAAAGTATGAGTTTGATCATGCGTTATTTGCTGGTGGCCGGAGTGAGCGTGTAGCGAGGGAAATTTTAGAGCGTGGTGATGCGGTTGCTGTGCTGCCTTATGACCCAAACACGGATGAAGTGCTACTGATTGAGCAAATTCGCATTGGCGCCCATGGCAACAGCAAAAGCCCGTGGCTATTAGAAACCATTGCGGGCATGTGCGATGGCTCAACGGATTTTGAAGATGTGGCAAAACGCGAAGCCATGGAAGAGGCTGGCATTAAACTTGATAAGCTGCATCGGATGCTGTCTTACTATTCAAGCCCAGGCGGCACCACTGAGCGTTTGCATTTATTTGCAGCAATGGCGGATTTATCCAACGCAGGTGGTGTGCATGGTTTGGCAAGCGAGCACGAAGACATCCGCGTGCATGTTTTACCTCTTAGTGATGCGCTTATGCGCCTCAATAGCGGTGAAATCGACAACGCTGCCACTGTGATTTGTTTGCAATGGCTGGCACTTAATAAAGCGACTTGGTTGAGCAATGAAAGCTGATAGTAAATACATTCCTGATTTACCTGCTTTTATTCAAGTGTGTGAGCACAATTACGCCCGTTTAAATCAATTGCTTGGTAACAAAATGGCGCTTGGGCACACGCAAACTGTGCTGATTGAGCAAGTGTCGTATCGCATTGAAGTGATAAGCGCCGCTAAATACACTGTGGATGTGCACATAGAGCAAACCTCACACTGTTTAAGTGAACACGGCATAGGGCCTTTGAGCTTGCTTGTCAGGGTCTATCATGATGCCAAAGTGGCTGAAGTATTAAGTAAGTGCTACCACAGCCGCTTACTGCCCACCCAAGGATACCCAAACCCCAACATGCATCACAAAGATGAAAAATACCAAGCAAATGCCTTACTGCATGACTTTTTAGCCGTGTGTTTAAAACGTGGGCGTGCCTTTTTTGCTTGGGGGGCGTCTTCATGAGTTGGTTTGAAACTACCTGCCACTTACAAAGCGAGACACTTCGCATTGCACAGGTCACAGACACCCACTTATTTGCCGACCAAAACGGTGAATACTTTGGGGTGAACACGGCGGCACATTTTAAAAAAGTGCTGGCTAAAATTAGCCAAACCAGCTGGGATGGTGTGATTTTTAGTGGTGATTTAACCCAAGACCACAGTGAGCAAAGCTATGTTCGTTTTCATGAGCTTGTAAATCAAGCTGGGCTTACCTGCCCAGTGTTTTGGTTGCCGGGAAACCATGATGAACTGGACTTACTCAGCCAGTATTTAAGTGGCGCACCTTTTAATTCTGCCAAGGTAATACGTAACAGCCATTGGCAGTTGTTACTCATTAACACCAAAGGGCCAACTCCTGCCGGTGATATTACTGCTTGCCACCTTGGCCACATTAAAGAGCAACTGGCAGAGCACAGTGACATAAACGCTTGTGTGTTTGGTCACCATCATCCACTGCCTGTAGGCGGTTACATAGACAAACACATACTGGAAAACGGCGAGGCGCATTTAAAGGCGCTTAGTGCATCAAATAACTTACGCGCCTACGTACATGGTCATGTGCACAATGACTACCATACTCACTTTGAAAATACCCAGATCATCGCCACTCCTGCTACGTCAATTCAATTTGATAAAGGCAGTAGCCGCTGGCAGCAAAGTGATTTAGGAGCCGGGTTCCGTGAACTGCATTTTTTACCAAACGGTGAGATACACACACAGGTGCATTTTTTGTGAGGTTACTTTATTTACATGGCTTTTTAAGTTCACCTAGCTCAATGAAAGCCGAGCTGATGAAAGCATACCTTGCCAAGCACCATCCTGAAGTGGAGTTTGTCGCCCCTGAAATTCACCCGCATCCAGATGCGGCCATGAAAACGCTGACCCCACTTGTCACTCCAGATACGGTCATTGTTGGCAGTTCACTCGGTGGTTTTTGGGCGCGATTATTAGCAGAGCAACACCATTGTAAAGCCGCGTTAATTAACCCTGTGGTTGCCCCTCACACCTTGATGAATGTCTACCGTGGCACTCATATAAACCCGTATAACGGCAACCAAATTGTGGTGGATGACGCCATAATAGCGGCCTTCAAAGCCCTTGATTGTGAGATAACAGCGCCACAGCTTTTAAAGCTTTATGCCCAGCTTGGTGACGAGGTACTGGATATGCATAGCGCGTGTGACTTTTTCCATGCCTGTGCCCAGCATGTGGAGCAAGGTGGCAATCATCACTTCATCGGTTTTAGTGATGTCATCGAAGACATAGTGACCTTTTTAGGGATAAATAAGGCAAAAGCCAAGCTGTAATTGGTGGGAAATCAATAAGCCTGCTGTATCTAAAAAAAAGTGTGTTACAGTATGCTAATAAGAAAATCATAATAACTGCACAGGCCGCTGCATTACTGGGTTTGCTTGCGTATAAAAAGACGTTTAGCACCTAAGTAGCGCCATCAAACTGCGATAATAAGTACGTACTATGAGCCAGCAAAACTATAACGCCGAATCCATTGAAGTGTTAAACGGCCTTGAGCCGGTAAAACGCCGCCCCGGCATGTACACAGACACCACGCGACCAAACCACTTAGGCCAAGAAGTCATCGATAACTCGGTGGATGAAGCCCTAGCTGGCCACGCCAGTAAAATTGATGTGGTGCTTCACCAAGATAACTCGCTCGAAGTCATAGATGATGGCCGTGGTATGCCGGTGGATGTGCACCCAGAAGAGGGCATCCCTGGGGTTGAGCTGATCCTCACAAAACTGCACGCAGGTGGTAAGTTTTCGAATAAAAACTACCAATTCTCGGGCGGTTTGCACGGGGTAGGTATCTCTGTGGTAAATGCGTTATCGACCCGTGTTGAAGTAACGGTAAAGCGCGATGCCAAAGTGTATGAAATTGCCTTTGAACATGGCGACAAAGTACAAGATTTAGATGTCACTGGCACAGTCGGTAAGCGCAATACAGGTACCAGCGTGCGTTTTTGGCCAGACGCCAGTTATTTTGATTCTGCTAATTTTTCAGTTGCTAAACTCAAGCACAACCTAAAAGCCAAAGCGGTACTGTGCCCAGGACTTCGTATTCGCTTTATCAATAAGCAAATCAATGAAACCTCAGAGTGGTTTTACGAAGCAGGCTTAAAAGATTACTTAATTGACGCCGTAAAAGGCTTTGAAGCTTTACCCAAAGCGCCATTTACCGGTGAGTTTACCGGTAAAACCGAAGGGGTTGATTGGGCGGTGTTATGGCTGCCGGAAGGCGGTGAACTCACCCAAGAAAGCTATGTAAACCTCATTCCTACTGCGCAAGGGGGCACGCACGTAAATGGCCTACGCCAAGGTCTGTTAGAGGCTATGCGTGAGTTTTGTGAATTTAGAAACCTGTTGCCGCGCGGCGTTAAGCTGACCCCAGAAGACATCTGGGAGCGTTGCTGCTATGTCCTCTCAGTCAAAATGGAAGACCCGCAGTTTGCTGGGCAAACCAAAGAAAAGTTGTCTTCACGTTCGTGTGCTGCGTTTGTTTCTGGCGTAGTGAAAGATTCATTTAGCCTTTGGCTTAATGAGCACACAGATGTGGCTGAGCTCCTTGCCGAAAGCTGTATTAGCAACGCACAAAAACGTATGCGTGCGGCTAAAAAAGTGGTGCGTAAAAAAGTCACCTCAGGCCCTGCGCTGCCAGGCAAACTGACTGACTGCGCGAGCCAAGAAACAGAGCGCACAGAAATTTTCCTAGTGGAAGGGGATTCTGCTGGCGGCTCTGCTAAACAAGCCCGTGACCGTGATTTTCAGGCCATCATGCCGCTACGCGGTAAAATCCTAAATACGTGGGAAGTGGAGTCAGGGCAAATTTTAGCATCGCAAGAAGTGCATGATATTTCCGTGGCATTAGGAATTGACCCAGACTCCAGCGATTTAAGCAGCCTGCGTTATGGCAAAGTATGTATTCTTGCTGATGCTGACTCGGATGGACTGCACATTGCCACCTTGTTGTGCGCGCTATTTGTACGCCATTTCCGTAACTTAGTTGAAAACGGCCATGTGTATGTTGCCATGCCACCGCTTTACCGTATCGATGTAGGTAAAGACGTGTACTACGCCTTAGATGAAGACGAAAAAGTGGGTATTTTGGACCGTATTGAAGCTGAGAAAAAACGCGGTAAGGTAAACGTACAGCGCTTTAAAGGGCTAGGTGAAATGAACCCGATGCAGCTACGTGAAACCACGATGGATCCCAACACCCGTCGTTTGGTGCAACTGATGTTAGAAGAGCCAGAACAAACCGAAGAAATGATGGACATGCTACTCGCTAAAAAACGAGCCAGCGACCGCCGCGCTTGGTTAGAATCAAGCGGCGATCAGGCGCAAGTGTCATAAGGAGACCTCAATGTTGTCAAAACTTAAACCCGTTACTTTATCGCTTGCAGTGATTAGCGCTTTAACAACCACAGCCACTATGGCAAATGACATTAACTACGATGATTTGCTTAAGCGCATTGAAGTGCCTAAAGGCTTTTCTGTGTCGTATTTTGCGAAAGACGTGGAAAACGCTAGGGACCTTGCCATCAGTAAGAATGGCATTGTGTTCGCAGGCTCGCGCCGTGCAGGTAAAGTGCATGCTTTAGTGGATGCTGACAGTAATGGCGCAGCAGAAAAAATGCAGGTTGTGGCAGAAGGGCTCAACATGCCTTCGGGCATTGCTTACCACCAAGGTGACCTGTTTGTTGCAGAAATCCATCAAGTGCTACGTTTTAAAGACATAGAAAAGCAAGTGGCCAGTGGCACCTTTAAATCTGAAGTGGTGATTGAAGGTTTGCCAACAGATAGGCACCATGGCTGGAAGTTTATTCGCTTTGATGAGCAAGGCCGTTTGTACGTGCCTGTGGGTGTACCCTGTAATGTGTGCGCTGAAGACGACAAATACGGTGTGATTTACCGCTACGATTTAAAAACCAAAAAACGTGATGTTATCGCCAAAGGCGTGCGCAACTCTGTGGGCTTTGACTTCCATCCAAGCACAAAAGAGCTGTGGTTTAGCGACAATGGCCGCGACATGATGGGTGATGACATTCCACCGTGTGAAATTAACCGTGTTGCGAAAGAAGGCAGCCACTTTGGGTTTCCATATTTTCATGGCGGCACGATTGCTGACCCAGAATTTGGTCAAGGTAAACAAGCCTCAGATTACGTGATGCCAGCGCTTAATTTGGGTGCCCACGTTGCCCCGTTGGGTATTGAGTTTTACACCAGTCAGCAATTTCCAGCTAAGTACCAAAGCCAGTTATTTGTGGCTGAGCATGGTTCATGGAATCGCACCAAAAAAGCGGGCTACCGCGTCATGGTTGCTAACGTAGAAAATGATAAAGTCACCAGTTATGAGCCGTTTATGACAGGCTTTATGGCAAACGAAACCACCTATGGCCGCCCTGTTGCTTTTGCGCAAATGGCGGATGGCAGTTTGTTGGTGTCGGATGATTATGCCAATGCGGTTTATCGAGTAACGTATAACAATAATTAGGTTGTAGTGAGATGAGTGATAACTCAATGAGCCTTCAAGGGATTGAACAATTGGGGATGGCGCGCTTTACCGAGCAAGCCTACTTGAATTACTCCATGTATGTGATCATGGACCGTGCATTGCCCCACATTGGCGATGGTTTAAAACCAGTTCAGCGCCGCATCGTGTATGCAATGAGTGAGCTGGGTTTATCGGCACAGGCTAAATATAAAAAATCAGCCCGTACAGTGGGTGACGTGTTAGGTAAATACCACCCACACGGTGATAGCGCCTGTTATGAAGCCATGGTGTTAATGGCGCAGCCCTTTAGTTACCGTTATCCGCTGGTGGATGGCCAAGGTAACTGGGGTGCCGCTGATGATCCTAAATCATTTGCAGCCATGCGTTATACCGAAGCGCGTTTATCAAAGTTCTCAGAAGTGCTGCTTAAAGAGCTAGGTCAAGGCACAGTAGATTGGGTGCCAAACTTTGATGGCACCATGAAAGAGCCAGAGGTGTTACCTGCGCGTTTACCGCACATCTTATTAAATGGTGTGACAGGGATTGCCGTAGGTATGGCCACAGACATTCCACCTCACAATGCCCGTGAAGTTGCTAAAGCCTGCTGCCAATTACTGGATGCACCAAAAACTGAGCTCAATGAGCTGCTTGAAATCGTACAAGCGCCTGATTACCCAACCGATGCCGAAATCATCACTCCACGTGAGGAAATTAAAAAGATTTACCAAAGCGGGCGTGGCTCGGTAAAAATGCGCGCGGTGTACATTGAAGAGCAAGGTGAAATTGTGATCACCGCACTGCCGCATCAATGTTCTGGTGCTAAAGTGCTTGAGCAAATTGCCGCGCAGATGCAGGCGAAAAAACTGCCAATGGTAGCGGATTTACGTGATGAATCGGATCACGAAAACCCAACGCGTATTGTTATCGTGCCACGTTCAAATCGTGTGAAGGCAGAGCCATTAATGGCGCATTTATTTGCCACCACAGATCTTGAAAAGAACTACCGCATTAACTTAAACATGTTGGGGCTAGATGGCCGCCCACAAGTTAAAGACTTAAAGAGTATTTTGTCTGAGTGGTTGGTGTTCCGCCGTGAAACTGTGCGCCGCCGCTTACAGTACCGCTTAGATAAAGTATTAGCGCGCTTGCACATCTTAGAAGGCTTATTAACGGCGTTTTTAAACATAGATGAAGTCATCGACATTATTCGTACTGAAGATGAACCAAAACCTGTGTTAATGAGCCGTTTTGAGCTGACTGAAACCCAAGCTGAAGCAATCTTAGAATTAAAACTGCGCCACCTTGCTAAGCTCGAAGAAATTAAAATTCGCTCTGAGCAAGATGAACTCGATAAAGAGCGTGCCAAGCTTGAGCAAACCTTAGGTTCAGAGCGCCGTATGTCGACGCTATTGAAAAAAGAAATCACTGAAGCTGCTGACATGTACGGTGATGAGCGCCGCTCGCCACTGGTCGTTCGCGGTGAAGCTAAAGCGTTAAGTGAAAAAGACTTAATGCCGTCTGAGTCAGTTACTGTGGTTTTATCTGAAAAAGGCTGGGCACGAGTGGCCAAAGGCCATGACATTGATGCTGAAGGGCTCAACTACCGTGCGGGTGATAAATTTAAAGCCAGTAGCCGAGGTAAGAGTAATCAGCCTGCGGTCTTTTTAGATTCATCTGGGCGTGCCTTTGCAACGGATGCCCATACGCTGCCATCAGCACGTAGCCAAGGCGAACCTATGACAGGGCGCTTTAACCCCGCCCCAGGTACTACTTTTGAACATGTGGTCATGGGAGATGAACAACAGCTATTTTTAATGGCTTCAGACGCCGGTTATGGCTTTGTTGCCCAGTTTACTGATCTTGTGAGCCGCAACAAAAACGGTAAAGCTTGTGTGACCTTGCCAAAAGGCGGCGTGTTGCTTGAGCCAATTGCTGTGAACGATGTAGCCACAGATTATTGTATGGCCATTTCGAACGAAGGGCGCATGTTACTGTTCCCACTTAGGGATTTGCCAAAGCTTGCCAAAGGTAAAGGGAATAAGATTATTTCTATCCCAAGTGCCAAGGTGCAGGCGCGGGAAGAGTTTGTCAAAGTGCTTGCTGTCGTGCCGAAAGATCACGCGGTAACGCTACACGCTGGTAAGCGCAAACTCACGCTTAAAGCCAGTGACTTAGAGCACTATTATGGTGAACGTGGGCGTAGAGGTAATAAGCTACCCCGAGGGCTGCAAAGAGTTGACGCCATTGAGGTAGTCACCAAAGCGGATGAACCCACAGAGCTTGATGCTACATCCTAAATAAAAAGGTCCGATTTCGGGCCTTTTTTTAGCTTACAACTGTTCGCTTATTTCCAGTTTCTATATAATGCGTGCACATCATTAACAGGAGATAAGCGTGTTAGCTGTTTTTCGCTTAGCGATTATTGCGGTGTTTTTTGTACTGAGCGCCTTAATTGGTTTGCTGTGGTGCGTAATTCGTCCTTTTCATAAAAACCATGTTCACACCTTTGCCAGCTGGTTTGGCAAAATGGCCCCCTTGTTTGGGGTAAAAATTGCCATCACATACGATGACGAATACTTAAAACGCAAAGACGAGTCTTTTGTGTATGTGGCAAACCACCAAAATAACTATGATCTTTTTACTGTTACTAACGCGGTACCGGCAAACACGGTAAGCATTGGTAAAAAAAGCCTGAAGTTTATTCCATTTTTTGGTCAGCTTTATTGGCTTTCGGGCAATATCTTAATTGACCGTGGTAACCGCACTAAAGCTGCCAGCACATTAGCCACGGCGGTGAGTAAAATTAAAAATCGCGGCATTTCAGTGTGGATGTTCCCAGAAGGCACGCGCAGTTATGGCCGTGGCTTATTGCCATTTAAAACAGGCGCGTTTCACACAGCCATGCAATCAAAGGTGCCTGTGGTGCCTGTGGCCATGAGTAGCTCAGATAAGATTAAGCTAAACCGCCTTAACAATGGTACAATCTATATCCATGTGATGGCGCCTTATACCTTAGATGATGCCGTGCCTGCTCGTGACCATGCTGCGGCATGCCACGAGCAAATGAAAGCACAGATCGCGCGGTTAGACGCCTTACCAAACAGTACTGCAAATTTAGAATAGGGTTCCGTTTAATGGAAAATTGGCGTGAAATAAGCGAAGACATCGTTGAATCATTGTTAGAGGATGGCTCTAACCCAGATGTGCTTTATGAAGTAGAGCATCACTTTGTCAGTGAGCAATTTGCCCAACTTGAAAAAGCAGCCGTGGCTGCCTTTAATGCCGGTTTTGATGTGGAAGAGCCAGCAGAGCTTGAACTTGAAGACGGCAGCAAAGTGTGGAGCTTTGATGTGGTGGTTGAATCTGAGCTCGATGCAGACGTGATTATGGAAGACGTTGATAAGCTGATTGCCATTGCCAAAGACACAGGCGTCGAATATGACGGCTGGGGCACCTATTTCCAAGAATAAAAAAAGCCGCTTTAGCGGCTTTTTTTATGTTTGAATCATCCACTTAGGGCAGAGTCTTCTACACTTAGCCACACTCATATTAGGACTTAGAGACAGGGTATGAACCTAAAACGCACTTATTTGTGGCCCTTATGCCTGTTGCCTTTAACCGCTGAGGTTAACGCAGCGGCATTTCAGTTAGCTGAGCAGAACGTGTCTGGCCTTGGGCGAGCCTACGCCGGTGAAGCCAGTAGCGCGGAAGATGCCTCTGTGGTGGCGCGTAATCCTGCGTTGATGAGCAAATTCACTCAGCCACAGCTGACAGTGATGGCCATTTACGTTGACCCAAACATAGATTTAGAAGGGCAGGGCAGTAATGTGCCTGGCATTCCTGCTGAGGCGCTCAGCTACCAAGACATCGCCAGTAGCGCCATTATTCCTGCTGCGTTCTATGTGCGCCCAATGAATGATAAGTGGTCATTTGGGGTGGGCATGTTTTCAAACTTTGGTTTAGAAACCGCTTTTGACGATGATTATGTTGCGGGCAGCATTGCTGGTGAAACTGGCATTATCACCATCAATACTAGTCTTACGGCTGCATACCAAGTTTCGCCAAAATTGAGTGTGGCCGTGGGCGCCAACCATATTTATGCTGACGCCAAAATTGTGCGCCGA
>JBGTXC010000088.1:0-10008 GCA_041937835.1 Alteromonadaceae bacterium
GGGTTGGACGTTACGCGTTTTAAAAGTGGTCCTTTAGGCGGCGATCAACAAATAGGTGCGCTTATTGCGGAAAATAAGCTCGATGGATTGTTTTTCTTCTGGGACCCATTAAATGCAGCGCCCCACGACCCAGACGTAAAAGCCTTGCTCCGCTTAGCCGCAGTGTGGAATATTCCCGTTGCTTGTAACCCTGCCACCGCAGACTTATTGCTCAGCAGCCCTTTGTTTAACCAAGCGATTTCGCGGGAAATTCCTGATTTAGCCCATTACCAAAACACAAGGCAAGTTACCTAATTAGCTAGACTAATCCGTTTTAACTGCAACAAAGCTGGCAAAGCGGGGTTTACCCGATTTAGTAAAACCGTGATGGCGAAACACCACTTGCTGGCCTATTTTGGGCGGCGCTTGGCGCTCAGCTTTGCTAAAGCCTGTGCCTATTTTAAATTCAGTGCCATCTTCAAGCGTGACTATCAAGGCGCCAAGCATGCCTTGAAATCGCCCTTGCCCTTCGCTGTGCCCTATCACAGTCGCTAAGCGCTCATAGGCTAACTTATATTTGAATAAGTCATGAGTTTTTGGGGCTTCAAAATTGGCTGCTTGGTGATGCAGCATTAAGCCCTCTGCCCCTTGCTCGCTTAATCTGTACAGCCAACTATCTAGCTCTACCGCGGAGGCGACCCTAAACTGGGGCACAGCTTGAATGTGTTGTTCATTGATGTCCGCAACAATGCTTTGGTACACATCCACCCGCTCGGAAAACGGCGCACTACTTGGGGCGTCAAAAATCCAATAGGTGACATTTTGCCAGCGGGCATCAGGCGTGTGTGACAGCACAATACTGCTGACTCGCTCAAACTCATTTCGTCCTGTGTAGAGCTCGCCATCAAGGCGTGTTTTAGGCAGTTTTTTGGTGAACCATTTGGGCGCATAAATAGGGTTGCCGTTTCGTGTAACAAGCGCCTTACCCGTCCATATACCGCGTATGCCGTCGAGCTTTTCACTTACGAGGTACTCGGACAGATTTAAGTCATCATTGAGCTTTTGCGGGTTTAAATGTGTGGCTTTAACATAGCCAAATGAATTGCTGCGAGCTGAGTCTGTTTTTGCATTCGCTGAAAGTGGGCTCGGTATGGATAATTGCCACACAACTATCACACACAACACACTCAAAATTAGGATACGCCTTCGTTTTAGGGCTTTAAACATGTGGCGGCACTCCTTTGCATACGCCTTTGGTATACATAGGTTACTGCACAACCAAAAAAAGCGCCTCAGGCGCTTTTATGAGATTGATTTTAAATCAATTTAGCTTGTTGCTTGGTCGCCTGTATCCACTTCAACCAGTTCATAACCACGTTGTTTGCGTACAACTTTGCACACTGGTTTATCAAATGCGGTCAGTAGTCGCTCAGCATCATCTTTGAGCTCTTCTAGGTTACCACCAAACGGCGATGCGCCCGTTTCCGACCAGTTCACCGCCTTACCCGCTTCATTGTATTCTACTTCATGAATTTGCAGTACTTCAGGTTGGTCTTTGTCTTGTGGGCATAAAATTACGCGATAATTCCACGATGCAGCCATGGTTGTCATCTCACTTTAAATTAAGGTATGGTGATTTTAACGGAAGTTTTTAATGGCGTCTTACTTAATGTTGCAAAGTGCTCTCAGTCTTTTTTTGTTTATTTCCCCGCCTTTGTCTGGTTTGCCTGAACTCTGTGGTAATGACCCTGATGCTGTGGCTTTAGTAAAACAAATCGTTGCTGATGATGCCCAAAGGCGTAGCTACCTAGAATGCGATAGCCGTTTAGTGGCCGCGGCAACGGATAAAGCCATATCCATGGCTGAGCGTGGGTTCGTGATGCATACCCGCGCCAATGCCAGAGCACGTGAGTATGGTTTTAAACTCCCAAGTTATTATGGTATTGGTAATGCCAATCAAGTGGAAGCCATTGCCGGTGGGCAAAGGTCATCAGATGAAGTATGGCGCGCTTTTAAAGGTTCAAAAATGCACGCAGATCATCTACTTGGGCGCCTTCCCTTTTACGCTGAACAAAGCAAAATTGGGGTAGCCAAAGTGAGCGCGCCAGACTCTCCACATGGCGTGTATTGGGCTGTTTATATTGCCAAAGAAGATGGCGATGTCACTATGACGCGCTTTAACAGCCAAATACCTAACAAAGTGCCATAAAAAAACCCGCCGATTGGCGGGTTTTTCGTAAGCAAGCTTTAGAAGAACTTCACTTTAAACTCAGCACCGATGAAACGCTCTTCGTTCACCATGCCAGTTAAGTTGTTGAAGTCAACGCCGCCAATGGTTTGTTGCTCATCAAAGATGTTACGAACAAACGCAGATACTTCGTACTCGTTGTCACCAGAGAACCATAGGTAACCTGCTCGTAGGCCGCCTTCAAATAATGGCTTACCTTCAAACTCTACTGAGTCATAAAGGAAGAAGTTAATCTTGCTACGGTATGACCAATCAGTAAATGCAAAGAACTCACCTTCACCTAACTCTTGTGAGTAGCGTAATGTGAAGTTTGCAATCCACTCTGGTGAGTGTGGCAAGCTGTTGCCGTCGATTGATGCAAAGCCATCAGCATCCACCGGGCGACGTGACGTCACGTGCGCAGGTACTTGTGCTTTAAGGGTGTCGCCTTGAAGCTCAGTTTTGTTGTAGCTGATGTTAAAGGTTGAGTTAAGGTTGTCAGTTAATACCCATTCAGTATCAAGCTCAAAACCGTAACCATCTGTTTGGTCAGCATTTAGAAGACGGTTGAAGTTATTGTCACCACCTACTGCTGTTAATTGCTGATCGTTCATCTGGAAGTAGTAAACTGTCGCATTCACACGACCATTACCATCGAATACGTCCGACTTCACACCAAATTCAATTGAGTTGATGGTTTCTGACTTAGCGATAGTAACGTCATCACCAAACAAGATACGACCTTGAATCGAAGGCGCGCGGAAACCGTTTGCTACGCGAGCAAATAGGTTGATGTCATCGCTGTACTTGTATGCAGCACTGATATCCCAGCTTACGTGGCTATCGCTTGGGTTAGCTGACTTAGTCAGGTAATTTGAAGCACCTGTCCATGCTAAAGGCGATTGAGTACGTGTAGCAACGAAGTCTTTTTCGTCGTCTGAGTAACGTACACCTGTGGTTAGCTTAAGCTCATCCGTTACTTGGAAATCAAATGAACCAAACAATGCCCACGCTGACGTATCTTGGTTTTGAATTGCATAACCGTTTTGCATACTTGCAGATGGTGTATCAAAACTAAAGCTTTCAATGGTTAGGTCTTCTTCAAAGAAGAAAGCACCAAACTGGTAGTTAAAGTCACCTGAGAAGTTACTTGAAACACGTAACTCTTGGGTAAACTGCTTGTGATCAGGAATCGCATCCGCACTTTCTGATGGGAACGGGATAAAACCTGGGCCCATGTAAGGTAGGAATGAAGCACCAAAGCCACCATCCACGTCCGCACGAGAGAAGATTTCTACTTCTTCTTGTGACGTGATTGAGGTCAGAGTGTGCTCAGCAAGGTCGTATTCAAGCTTAAGGCTAATGCCTTGTGACTCAACTTGTTGCGTCGCAAAGCTTGCCGCATCGTGGTACACCACGTCATGCTCAAAACCATCGACTAAATCGTTTGTTTCAGGCTTAATTGTGTTAGCACGGAATGCAATTGGCTTACCGTCTAAGTCACGCATGCGGTATGCAAGTAGCGCTGAGAAATCATCCATTTCGTATAAGAACTGGATACGTGCTGCTTTTTCGCTGTAGCCGCCTAATACGTCGTCTTGCTCAAAGCCTTCAGCACGGTTATCAATGTAGTCGTCTTTTTCTTGCCATAGTGTTGAAACACGAGCAGAAAGGTTGTCTGTTAAACCACCGCCTACTGCACCTTCAAAATCCACAGCGCCACGGCTGCCGTAAGATACAGCTGCATAGCCATCAAACTCTTGAGAAGGCTTAACAGAATCAAATTTAACTAGGCCCGCTGGCGTGTTACGGCCAAACAGCGTGCCCTGTGGGCCACGGAGTACTTCGATGCGAGCAACATCGAATACTGGGAAGCCTTTTAGAATTGGGTTTTCTTGTACTACTTCGTCAACCACCAATGACACTGGCTGCGACGCGTTTAGATCAAAATCAGTGTTACCTAAGCCACGAACATAAAAACGTGGGAATGTACGACCAAAAGAAGATTCAATCGCAAGACTTGGGATTTTCGCATTCATAAAGCGGATATCCATACCTGCTGATGAATAAGCGTCAAGGTTGTCACCTTGTAACGCAGAAACCGCTACGGGTACTTCTTGTGCATTTTCAACACGCTTACGGGCTGTGATTTGAATTACTTCAAGACCTGATTTTTTTTCTTCCGCTTGTTCTTCCGCTGCAACTGCAGCAAATGACGAACCAGCAACCGCTGACAACAATGTGGTTTTCACTAATGTTGCAAGCAAAGAACGTTTCATCGCTTTCATTGAGAATTAACCTTCAAAGTAGCACTCTTATTTTGACAATCATTATTACGCCTCATCCCGGGCGCCGAAGGGTCGTTTCGCACGTTAATCAAATGTGACGAACTTCACAGTGAGAGCGCAACACCCCGCAAAGTGACCGATTCGGGGCGCAAGTATACCACCATCAATAATATTTAGTGCTCAAAATTGCGTTTTTTGCGTGTTTTTTTAGCATTTAGCCACTTTGAACGGTCAAATGTCCTTAGCGAGGGGTCAATTGTCCGAGTTTTCCATGTTAAAGCCATGCAACAAAAACTGTTGATTTTGATGCAATTAGCCATAAAAAAGTGCAATAAAGTCAGGTTTAAAACACGAACGTCATTAAACCTATGATCCCTGCACTTAACATTAAAATCGTTTGGCTTTGCTGCCCAAACCAAACGTAGTGTTTTTTGTGGACTACGCGCCCATTAAAAACACCTCGCCAGTGCGGCGCATTGGCAATGCACAATAAGATGAGTGATGCACTGATTAAAATACTGGCATCTTTAAGTTGAAAATGTGTGATCACGCTTACCGAGGCTGTTAAGGTGAATAAGGTCAGCATGGCTAAAAAGCTCAGTACCCACAGTCTGTCATACCCTTTGAGATGGCTCATATACCCTCCTAAGGCGCATTGTCATGACTACGGTAACTTGAGTTTACCCACGGCGATACGCAGTTTGCTTTGAAGTAAGTCTGTGTATTAGTTTTATCGGCAGCCACCACAGAAGGTTTAGCACTAAGGCACCGATTAAAGCGCCTAACCATGCTGATGCATTCAGAGTGATGCTCGGGGTGAAAAAACGCGCCACCCGCTCAAACCTATGCCAATTTTTTGGCATTAACACATACCCAGCCTGAGCAAAAAATGTACCACCATTAAATTTTGCCACCGCTTGAGTGAGCGCATCTTTGCGATTGAGGGTATCTAATTTCAACGCGGCATCGGCAACCACGCTAGGCTCTGAATTGGTATTGAGGGTTTCTAGCATGGCATACACGTCCCGAAAGCCATGAGCCTTCGCAAGTGCCTGATACTGCGTTACACGCACTTCGAGTTCAGCCAATTCACCTCGTAACTGATGGCCATACTGAACAAAAAACGCAGGTACTTGCAGCGCAGCAATAAACGCCGCGGTGAAGAGTAACTTGTCAAAGGTGTGTAATAGCATCCTTAGCTCCATCATTTTACCGATTTCAGCTTGGCATATAAGCAACTGTTTTGTCTAACATTTGAACGCATTTTGCCCCACTAAAGTGGTGTAAATGAGTTAGCTGGACTAGCTTTAAATGCATCTTAATTAAGGAGGTCACCATGTTTAAAAAGATAACACAGCGGTTAGGACTGATTTTATTCACCTTAGCACTTGGCGCGTGTGCCACAGTTGAAGGTATGGGTGAAGACCTAGAAGACGCGGGAGAAGCTGTGCAAGATGCTGCTGAGGATAACTCAGTTTAGTTTAAGTGTTGTGTCATTAAGCTATCACTATCAGGAGCTTAGGCTCCTTTTTTATGCAAACATCAGCGTGCAAATCTTTAACGCATACTCAATGACTTTTAATAAAAAGTAATGCTAAGGTAGCAATTACCTTATACAAGGACAGTGACCATAGGAAACAACAATGAAAAAACCTCTTCTTAGTAGCATTGCGCTTGCCACCACGCTTGCCCTTGCTGGCTGTAATAGTACAGCGACAAATTCAAATGCCGTGAATGAGACGGCAACACAAGCTGCCAAAGCATACCCTAGCGTTGCGATTAACTACGACACTTTCACCCTAGACAATGGTCTAAAAGTGGTTGTTCACACAGATAAAAAAGCGCCGATTGTGGCGGTGAATGTGTGGTACAAAGTTGGTGCAAAAGACGAGCAACTTGGTAAAACAGGTTTCGCCCATTTATTTGAGCACTTAATGTTTAACGGCACTGAAAACTACGATGATGAATATTTTGGTCCGTTTGAACGTGTGGGTGCGACCGAAATGAACGGTACCACGAACAGTGACCGCACTAACTATTTCCAAAATGTGCCGACGCCTGCGCTTGATTTAGCGCTATGGATGGAATCCGACCGCATGGGCCACTTACTTGGTGCCGTGACACAAGAAAAGCTCGATGAACAACGTGGCGTAGTGCAAAACGAAAAACGCCAAGGTGAAGCACGCCCCTATGGCAAAATGTGGGGTGTCATCGCAGAACAAAGCTTCCCTAAAGGGCACCCTTACTCTTGGTCTGTGATTGGTTCAATGGAAGACTTAAACGCAGCTTCTTTGGATGACGTACACCAATGGTTTAAAGATTACTACGGTCCTAATAATGCCGTTTTAGTGCTGGCGGGTGACATAGATGTGGCCACCGCCAAAGAAAAAGTGAATAAGTATTTTGGTGACATTAAACCTGGTAAACCTGTGGCAACGCTTGGTCAATGGGTTGCCAAACGCACCGGCACTAAGCGTTACACCATGCAAGATCGCGTGCCTGCACCCTATATTCGTAAAGTGTGGAACACAGCCCCAATGGGCACCGCTGAAGCGGAGCACTTAGCGCTTTTAGCTGATATTTTGGCAAATGGTAAAAACTCGCGCCTATACAAGCGCTTAGTAATTGATGAAAAACTTTCTTCAACCACTTCTGCGTTTAATTACTCACGCCTACTAGCAGGTCAAACCATGGTAAGCGCCGATGCCTTAGACAAAGCAAACCTTGCTAAGATTGAGGCCATTATTGATGAAGAAATGGCACGCCTGATTGCAGAAGGCCCCACCAAAGATGAACTACACCGCATTAAGTTTAGTAATTCCGCTAACTGGGTAAAACGCGTTGAAGGCGTGGGTGGTTTTGGTGGTAAGTCGGATGTATTAGCAGCCGGCATGGTGTATCACGACGACCCAGGCTTTTACCAAAAACAACACGAGATGATGGTAAATACCACTCAAGCAGACATTCAATCAGCCGGTCAAAAATGGCTCACTGATGGTAAATTAGTGATGACTATTTTACCTTTTGAAAAGCTGGCAAAGCATGAAAATGGCGCTGATCGCTCTAAACTGCCTGAGGTAAATGAACTTCCTCAACTCAACCTGCCTGAGGTACAAACAACGACCTTATCTAATGGCTTAGAAGTGGTGTTAGCAACGCGAAGTGATACCCCGACGATTCAAGCAGCACTTGAGTTTGACTCAGGTTTTGCAACAGATCCTAAACAAAAACAAGGCTTAGCTAACTTCACGATGGCCATGTTAGATGAAGGCACCAAAGAGTTAGACGCTTTAGCCCTTGAAGCCAAACTAGAGGCACTGGGTGCATCATTAAATGCTAACGCCGCAGTGGATTACGCTACAGTGAGCTTAAATGCCCTATCAATGAATTGGGAGCAGAGCATTGGCCTATTGAGTGATGTGATTCAAGCACCACGTATTGCCGAAAGCGACCTTGAGCGTGTTCGCACCTCAATTTTAGAAGGCATTAAGCAAGAAGAAGCAAACCCGCAAAGTAATGCCTACCGCATCTTACCACCGTTACTTTACGGTGAAGGTCACCCGTATGCGGCACCTTTAACAGGCTCTGGTACCACAGAAACAGTTAAAAATATCACCCGTGACGATATTTTAGGCCATGTGAATACGTGGATGCGCCCTGATAACGCCCGTATGATCGTAGTTGGTGACATTGATATGGCCACCCTCAAAGCGTCATTGGAAAAGCAGCTTGCTTCATGGCAAGCGCCGCAATCCGCGAAACCTGAGAAAGCCATCACAGAAGTAGCCGACGCACAAAAAACCCGTGTGTTTATTTTTGATAAGCCGGAATCACCTCAGTCATTGATCATGGCAGGTGTGTTAGGGGATGCCTTAAATGAGCTTGCTGATGAGCAAGAGATTAAGCAAAACGTGATGAACACCATCATTGGTGGTTCATTTACGTCGCGTATGAACATGAACCTACGTGAAGACAAAGGTTGGTCATACGGTGCACGTACTATGCTGATGACGCTTGAAGGTCAGTCACCATTTGTGGTGTATGCCCCAGTGCAAACGGATAAAACCAAAGAGTCGATTGCGGAGATCCTCAAAGAGCTCAACGGTTACATCAACGACAAGCCAGCTACTAGCGCTGAGCTTGAAAAAGTCATTGCTAATAAAGTGGCGCGCGTACCGGGTAGCTATGAGAAAAAACGCACTTTACTGTCTGCACTAGCTAGTGCTTACCGTAAAGGCGAAAGCGTAGATTACCTTGAGCAATACCCAGCCAAAGTACAAAACGTGGCACTCGGTGATGTGGCAAAAGAAGCCAAGCACATCATTAAACCTAACGCCATGACCTGGGTTATTGTTGGGGATGTCGCCAAAATTAAAGCGGAAGTAGAAAGCTTGAATTTAGGTGACATCACATACCTTTAAACACACCTTGGCGGCAACTCGCCGCCAGTCGTGATTAAAAGTAATGAGTAAAGACACAAAAAAAACCGGCATCAAGCCGGTTTTTTTATTGCTGCGATTCTTAGAAAGAAGCGCTGTAACGTACGCCAAATTCACTCGCGTCGTTACTCTTAATCACTAGGATGTAATCACCTGTGTTGATGCGAGCATCATCGTAACGCTCATCAAAGATGTTACGGCCGTAAAGTGACACTTTCCAGTTCGCATTCGCAGGCGCGTAAGACACGTCGAAGTTAACCGTAGTGCGGTCTTCAACCATCGTCATGCGGCGTGGGTCTGAGCTAGGCTCACCGTACATTTCATCACGGTAAGACACGTCAACGCGAGTATTTACGAGTGCGCCGTTTGTGAGTTCAAACTCATAAGATGGGCTGATAGACGCTGTAAACTCCGGCGTTAATGGTGCAACAGGTTTAACACCGTCTTGCTCTTCAACGTCAACATCCATAAAGCCAAGGCTAGTGTGAAGTTTGAAGCTGTCAGTCACAAAGTAAGTGCTTTCCCACTCGATACCACGAGATGTTTGTTCAACAATCAGGTTGTTTGTGTCAAAACCTGCATCAGTCACCACGTTTACTTGGTAAGGTAAGTCGTCGTATTCAGTGTTAAAGAAGGCTACTGAGAAGCTGAAGTCGTCAGTTAGCTGACCTTTAAAGCCTGTCTCGTAGTTAATCGCACCGATGTTGTCACTTGCTTTGAAGTTGTTGTTAGCGCGCACTTGGGCTGCTGCTGTTGGGTTATCGAAACCACCTAAACCAAAGAACTGACCAATTAAGAAGTAAGGACGAGCTGGGTACTGACCTGACTGATAACCAGTTTGTACTGTACCGTACCAGTTTAAGCCGCTGTCGAACGTGTAGTTAGCAGCCAGTTCCCAAGACACTTCGTCCCAGCTGCGTGAGTCATAGATAGTGCCCACTGGGTCAAATACGTTAGTAGACGCTTCTTTTTCGTCTTCTGTGTACTCATAAACTGGTTTATCTGAATCAAAGTAAATCCCATGAGGAACATCCTCATTATCCACTGGATAAGAATATTTAGTCTGGTCATTCAA
>JBGTXC010000089.1:0-9982 GCA_041937835.1 Alteromonadaceae bacterium
TCACGGTATGTACCAACAAGACGATCGTGATATTCGCGCTGAGCGAGCAAAGCAGAAACTTGAGCCGCTTCACAATGTGATGTTGCGTGCCCGCTTACCTGGTGGTGTTATTACGCCTGACCAATGGTTAGCGATTGATAAGTTTGCCGAAGAGAAAACCATGTATGGCAGCATTCGTTTAACCACGCGCCAAACGTTCCAGTTCCATGGTGTGCTTAAGCCAAACATCAAAGGCATGCACCAAATGCTCAATAGCGTGGGCATTGACTCCATTGCGACAGCAGGTGATGTAAACCGTAACGTGCTGTGTACTTCAAACCCTGTGGAATCATCAGTTCATCAAGAAGCGTACGAGTGGGCTGCGAAAATCTCTGAGCACTTGTTACCAAAAACCCGCGCTTACGCTGAAATTTGGTTAGACGGTGAAAAAGTAGAAACCACGGACGAAGAGCCTATCTTAGGCAGCACGTATTTGCCGCGTAAGTTTAAAACCACAGTGGCTATTCCACCGCATAACGATGTGGATGTGCATGCTAACGACTTGAACTTTATCGCGATTAGCGAAAACGGCAAGCTAGTGGGCTTTAATGTGCTGGTGGGCGGCGGCCTTGCCATGACCCATGGTGATACAGCAACCTACCCACGTAAAGCGGATGACTTTGGTTTTATCCCACTTGAGCACACACTGGCTGTTGCTGAGCATGTAGTAAGTGTGCAGCGTGATTGGGGTAACCGTTCAAACCGTAAAAACGCTAAAACTAAATACACCTTAGACCGTGTTGGTAGTGATGTATTTAAAGCCGAAGTTGAAAAACGTGCGGGCGTTACTTTTGCGCCAAGCCGTGCTTATGAATTTACTAGCCGTGGCGATCGCTTTGGTTGGGTTGAGGGCATTGATGGTAAACACCATTTAACGTTGTTTATCGAAAACGGCCGTATTTTAGACTTCCCAGATAAAACCCTTAAAACAGGTTGCCGAGAAATCGCGAAAGTACACCAAGGTGACTTCCGTATGACGGCGAACCAAAACTTGATCATTGCAGGCGTGCCAGCCGATCAAAAAGCATTAATTGAAGAGCTTGCTCGTAAACACGGCTTAATTGATGACGCAGACAGCGCGCAGCGTGTTAACTCAATGGCCTGTGTGGCACTGCCAACCTGCCCATTAGCGATGGCAGAGGCAGAGCGCTATTTGCCAAGCCTAGTTACCAAAGTTGAAGCCCTCCTTGCTAAGCACAGCATTGCTGAAGAAAACATCATTTTACGTGTAGTTGGTTGCCCGAATGGTTGTGGCCGCGCGATGTTGGCAGAGGCAGGCTTAGTAGGTAAAGGCCCTGGTAAATACAACTTCTACCTAGGCGGTAACCGCATTGGTACGCGTATTCCTAAGCTATATAAGGAAAACGTGGGCGAAGACGTGATTTTAGCAGAACTCGATACCCTGATTGGCCAGTGGGCACAAGAGCGTAACGACGGCGAGTGCTTTGGTGATTATGTTATTCGTAAAGGCGTTGTTGCTGAAGTAAAAGTGTCTGTAACGGACTTTCACGCTTAAGGGTGGCCATGAACTTTAAAACCATACTTCAGCAAGATAAGGCCACGCAAAGCGCGTGGCTGACGGAAGCAAATGCGCTATTAGTGGATAAATCAGCGGCTGAGCGCGTAGCTTGGGCGCTTGAAAACTTGCCTGATACGGCGTTTTTATCATCGAGCTTTGGTATTCAAGCTGCCGTGATGCTGCATTTGGTGACAAGCCAACGTAATGATATTCCTGTGGTATTAACGGATACGGGCTATTTATTCCCTGAAACCTACCAGTTTATTGATAGCCTTACCGAGCGCTTAAAGCTGAATTTACAGGTTTACCGCTCAGAGCTAAGCCCTGCGTGGCAAGAGGCAAAGTTTGGTAAGTTGTGGGAACAAGGCACTGAGGGCATTAAAAAGTATAATGACCTTAATAAAGTTGAGCCTATGACTCGTGCTTTAAAAGAGTTAGGCGCTGGTACTTGGTTCAGTGGTTTGCGCCGAAGTCAGTCATCAACGCGTGCGGATAAAAACATTCTTGAAATAAGTCGTGGCACAGTCAAAGTTTACCCAATCATAGATTGGAGTAATAAAGACGTGTACCAGTACCTAACCCAATTTGGCTTGCCTTATCACCCTCTTTGGGAAGAAGGGTATGTGTCCATGGGAGATGTGCATACCACGCGTAAACTTGAGCCAGGCATGACGGAAGAGGAAACCCGCTTCTTTGGTTTAAACCGCGAATGCGGCTTACATATGGATGGTGATGGCATCTAAGCTTTTAAATAAAAGCCGTTACTTAATAAAAAAGCGCCTTATGGCGCTTTTTTTAAACCGCGTCATCAAAGAAATGTTTTATCTTTAATGCTTCGCTGTGCTTAAGCACATAATCTTTTAAGTTTTCTGGGTACTCGAGCCCCTTTACCACACTTAAGTTGCGTAAAAATGGGTAAAGCGCCACATCCTGCCAAGTTAATTCACTGTGGTAAGTTACGTCAGTTAGCTCTTTGAGGGCAGCATTCATTTTGGTGATTAGCGCCTCTGAATCATCCAGCATGCTGGTAAAACTTTGCGCTAGTTGCTTTTCTTTTTTAGCTTGGAAGTAAGGTACTGCACCTTTTGTTTGAAACTCCTCTAATGGCAGTTTTGCCCAGCGAGGGAAGGTTAAGCGTAAAAAGGTATCGCGGTGGTTACTAAACCAATCCTCAAAGCGCACTAAGTGCTTGCCATTACTAATCTCTGTGTGTGTGTGCTCTGCAAAGTATTTAGCAATGTCTAGGCTTTCTGCCATCGCATCACCGTTTTCCAGCGCCAAAATGGGCACGATTTTTTTGCCAACTAATTGATTTGGTGTGATTTCATCATCATTTTGCAAGACTTTGGTGGTGATCGGGGCGCCACAATAATGAGCCACCATTAATGCTTTTACGCAATACGGACAATGTTCAAATAAATATAAAGTCATCTTGATTCTTCTTTTGGCTCTAACGCCTTAAATATTAGGGCTTTTTGGCATTTTTTTAAACTTGTGCATACACTTAGTGACAATAATGCTCAAAGCCCAAACACTTTGCAGTTTCTTGCCTTGTAACATCTTCATTCAGGTTGTGTTTACTGAATAACGTTAAGCTAAGAATTAAGTGCTTAAATGGCATGTATACCAGTAGTTTACAGTTAATTAAAAAGGACAGAACAGTGCAAAAACACACGCTAGCAATTGCCGTTATGTGCGGTTTATGCTCATTTAATACCTCTGCAGAAGAAAGTAATCGTCTCTATGTGAACCTACTTATGGATTACTACAATGCCGATTGGAATAACATTGAAGACAGAGTTGATACAAGTTTGAATGACTCATTTGGCAGTGCTATTCAGCTAGGCTATGACTTTTCTACCCATTGGGGAGTTCGAGCTGAATTAGCTGCAATGGAATTTGGCATCAAAGGCTCTGATGCTGATAAATCAGGTACCCGCTACGGAATAGATGGTCTGTATTACTTTGATAACTCGCCTATGTACTCTTACTTTGGTCTTAAGCGAATGGACGTATATAACTCCTTTAACGTTGCGAATGTTGGGTTTGGTGCAGCAAAGCAGTTAAATGAGGACTGGGGTGTGATGGCCGAAGCAGGTTTAGTGAGAGGCTTAAATCGCAGCTACTCAGATGCAAACGTCAAGCTTGGTTTGACTTATGTACTTGGTGGTCAACGAGGCTCATACAAACCTTCTCCTGCACCAGTAGTGCAAAAGCAAGAGCCTGAACCGGTTAAAGAAGTAGCTGTGGTTGCGATTGTCCCTAAAGATTCTGATAAAGACGGGATTTTAGATGGTGACGACCAGTGTGCGAACACGCCGATGACAGATGCCGTTGATGGCCAAGGATGTACACTGTATGAAGCGAAAGAAACCTCAGTGCGCTTGTTGGTGCGCTTCCCGCATGACTCATCCAATGTTAACCAGCAGTTTTTAGATGACATCAGCAAAGTAGCTGCTTTCATGAAACAAAATGACGACACCACAGTGGTTTTAGAAGGCCACACGTCAGTGGTAGGTGAGGCAAAATACAACCAGTGGTTGTCAGAGCGCCGTGCAGAATCTGTGGCTAAAGTACTTAGAGAGCGCCATAGCATTCAAAAAGAACGCATTACCACGGTAGGCATGGGTGAAGAGCGCCCAATGAACACAGCCATGACGGACGAAGCGCACAAGCAAAATCGCCGCGTGGAAGCGGACATTAAAACCATTAAGCGAGTGAAAGTACTGCGCGATAATTAATGGTGAGTGTTTGAAAAACCCAGCTTAGGCTGGGTTTTTTTATGGCTATCGTATTTTTTATGACCACTATTCACCATATTTATAGTGGGCATAAGTGACTGACATTATTATTCAATTTTCATCTTTATTGAAAAACCCTATAATTGTTCGGGTCAAAATAGATTCTATTTTTTAAATAGCCTCTATCAGCAGTGACGAATGTGCTCCTCGGTGAGCCCTCAGCTGCTAAAGTGATAGAGGGTATTTTCACGTCACCAAGAGGGCATTATTGTGCTTCAAGAATATCGTAAACATGTTGAAGAGCGTGCTGCACAAGGTATCGTACCTAAGCCGCTTGACGCTCAGCAAACTGCTGATCTTATCGAATTAATTAAAAATCCACCGGCAGGTGAAGAAGAGTTCATCCTAGACCTATTGGTAAATCGTGTACCACCAGGTGTTGATGATGCTGCCTACATCAAAGCGGGCTTTTTAGCTGCTGTTGCCAAAGGCGAAGCATCTTCACCGCTGATCACTCGTGAGCGTGCAGCTGAATTACTTGGCACTATGCTAGGTGGTTACAACATCGCCCCTATGATTGACCTACTTGACGATGACGCACTTGCGCCAATCGCAGTAAAAGGCCTTTCAAGCACGCTTCTTATGTTTGACGCGTTCTACGACGTTGAAGAAAAAGCTAAAGCGGGTAACAAGTTCGCGCAACAAGTGCTTGAGTCTTGGGCAAACGCTGAGTGGTTCTTAAACAAGCCAAATGTACCAGAGAAAATCTCTGTTACTGTATTTAAAGTCACTGGCGAAACCAACACTGACGACCTTTCACCTGCACCAGATGCATGGTCACGCCCTGATATCCCACTACACGCGTTAGCGATGCTTAAAAACGAGCGTGACGGTATCAACCCTGATCAACCAGGTGAAGTGGGCCCAATTAAGCAACTAGAAGCGCTTAAAGAAAAAGGCTTACCACTTGCTTACGTAGGTGATGTTGTAGGTACCGGTTCTTCACGTAAATCGGCAACTAACTCAGTACTTTGGTTCATGGGTCAAGACATCCCACATGTGCCTAACAAGCGTGTTGGTGGTGTGTGCTTAGGTGGCAAAATCGCGCCTATCTTCTTCAACACAATGGAAGACTCAGGTGCACTACCTATCGAGCTACCTGTTGATGACCTAAACATGGGCGATCAAATCGACATCTACCCATTTGAAGGTGTGGTTAAGCGTCACGGTACTGACGAAGTAATCACCACATTCCAGCTTAAATCAGATGTTATTCTTGATGAAGTACGTGCTGGTGGCCGTATTCCACTTATCATCGGTCGTGGTCTTACAGACAAAGCACGTAAGTCGCTAGGTCTTGGTCAAGAAGACATTTTCCGTAAGCCGGCACAACAAGAAGATTCTGGCAAAGGCTTTACCCTTGCTCAGAAGATGGTTGGCCGTGCATGTGGCGTTGAAGGTGTTCGCCCAGGTCAATACTGTGAGCCTAAGATGACTACAGTGGGTTCTCAAGACACCACAGGTCCTATGACCCGTGACGAGCTAAAAGATTTAGCATGTCTTGGCTTCTCTGCTGACTTAACTATGCAGTCATTCTGCCACACGTCAGCGTATCCTAAGCCAGTTGACGTTGACACGCACCACACACTACCTGATTTCATCATGAACCGTGGCGGTGTATCGCTACGTCCTGGTGACGGTATCATCCACTCATGGCTAAACCGTATGCTACTTCCTGATACCGTAGGTACAGGTGGTGACTCGCACACGCGCTTCCCGCTAGGTATTTCATTCCCAGCAGGTTCTGGTGCCGTTGCATTCGCAGCAGCAACAGGTGTCATGCCGCTGGATATGCCTGAGTCTATCCTTGTTCGCTTTAAAGGTGAGATGCAGCCTGGTATCACATTACGTGATCTAGTACACGCTATCCCTTACTACGGCATCAAGCAGGGTCTACTGACTGTTGAGAAGAAAGGTAAGATCAACGAATTCTCAGGTCGTGTACTTGAAATCGAAGGTGTTGAGCACTTAACCGTTGAGCAAGCATTCGAGCTTTCAGATGCATCTGCAGAGCGTTCAGCAGCAGGCTGTACAGTTAAGCTAAGCCGTGAGTCTATCACTGAGTATCTTGAGTCAAACATCGTGATGCTTAAGTGGATGATCTCTGAAGGCTACGGTGATGTACGTACTATCGAGCGTCGTATCAACGCGATGCAAGAGTGGTTAGCTAACCCAGAGCTAATGGAAGCAGACAAAGACGCTGAGTACGCTCACGTAGTTGAAATTGATCTTGCTGAAATTAAAGAGCCAATCCTATGTGCACCAAATGACCCAGATGACGCGCGTCTTCTTTCTGACGTACAAGATCAGAAAATCGACGAAGTATTCATCGGTTCATGTATGACGAACATTGGTCACTTCCGTGCTGCAGGTAAGCTACTTGATAACTTCAAAGGTCAGCTACCTACGCGCCTTTGGATTGCACCACCTACTAAGATGGACAAAGACCAGCTTACAGACGAAGGCTACTACGGCATTTACGGCCGTGTAGGTGCACGTATCGAAACACCAGGGTGTTCATTGTGTATGGGTAACCAAGCACGTGTTGCTGATAAAGCAACAGTGGTTTCTACTTCTACCCGTAACTTCCCTAACCGTTTAGGTACAGGTGCAGACGTATTCCTAGCGTCTTCTGAGCTAGCAGCCGTTGCCGCTATCTTAGGTAAGCTACCTACACCTGCTGAGTACCAAGAGTACGCAGAAAAGATCAATGCCACAGCAGCGGACACATACCGCTACTTGAACTTCCACCGTATGCCGCAATACACCAAAAAAGCGGATACAGTGATTGTGCAACAAGCTGTGTAAGCATTCGCTAAATTGAAAAACCGCCTACGGGCGGTTTTTTTATGCGCTATTGTAAATTCCCTGTTAACTGGTCGTGCCAGATGATTGGAATATCCATCCCCTTATTGCTGCTCAATGTGTTAAGCTTATGCCTTGGATTGCATTAATTGAATAAATAATGCGCTTCGCGCTAATAATTCATAGCAAAAAAAATGAACTCTGTTAACGGTTTCGCGTAGAATAGAGGCATTAGTCGTATTGAAGAAAAGGCATTTCCATGGCCCTCAACAACCAAAACTTATTGCAACTGCGTTTTATCGTTCAAACACACATTGACGATGTAAAACCAAGCTTTGATAACTTGCCAGCGAATCCATACGCTGACGGTGCGTTTCGTCTGCGTCGTTACTCTGTGATCAAAATGCAACAGGGTGAAGTGACCTTGCAGCCAACCAAGGCTTTTGTCCAAGACGACAGCATCAATAATTTCCAAGGTAATGTCGAGCGTGTGTACGAAAACCTTGAAGAAGGCTTATTGCAGTCTGAAGGCATGAAGCACATCATCAATGAGTTTCGCACTATGACTGGCATTAGCGAAGAACGTGACATTGAAATCCACCAATTCCGAATGCTTGCCATTGACTCGGACACGCCGCCTGCCCCTGAAGGTATTCACCAAGATGGTTTTGATCACGTTTGTGTGTGCGGTGTTTCTCATGAAAACCTCGAAGGTGGCGAGCTGTTAGTGTATGAAACAAAAGACGCAAAGCCGTGTTTTAAAATGGCAATTAAAGACGGTATGTTCGCTTTAATTGACGACCGCACTGTTTGGCACAATGCCACTCCGATGAACAAAATAGATGCCGACAAGCCAGGCTACCTAGATTGTTTTGTTTTAACTGCTTAAGTGAGTTGCTATGAACGTTAGTCAGTTACGTGAGCAGTTTCCTGCATTAAATCAAGCCATTGATGGCCTAGCGCCAATCTTTTTTGATGGCCCAGGTGGCGCCCAAGTGCCGCAATCTGTATTAGATGCCATGAGTGCTTACCTAGGTCGCTTTAACTCTAATTTAGGTGGTGCGTTTTTCTCGTCAGATGAAACCGTGGCTGTGATGAGCAATGCCCGCCAAGCGGTAGCTGATTTACTCAACGCACCAAGTAAAGAGCAAATCGTGTTTGGCGCTAACATGACCAGCCTCACCTTTAGCTTTAGCCGTGCGGTTTCCCGTGATTGGCAAGCAGGTGACGAAGTGATTGTTACCAATGCCGATCACTTCTCTAATGTGTCTTCATGGCGTCAAGCAGCTGAAGATAAAGGCGTGGCAGTAAAGGTATTGCCAGTTGACCCAATCACGTGCTTATTGGATTACGATGCCTTTGAAGCCATGCTCAGCGAGCGCACAAAACTTGTTGCGGTCACTTATGCATCTAATACCACAGGCTCAATCAATGATGTTAAGCGCATCATTGAAAAAGCCCACGCAGTCGGTGCTTTGGTGTACGTTGATGCCGTGCATTATGCTCCGCATGAGCTGGTGGATGTTCAAGCACTGGATTGTGACTTTTTAGCCTGCTCAGCCTACAAGTTTTTTGGCCCACACGTAGGGATTGTTTATGGCAAGCGTGAGCACTTAGAAGGCTTTACCCCGTATAAGGTTGAGCCAGCAAAAGATGCCATTCCTGGGCGCTGGGAAACCGGCACGCAAAGCTTTGAAGGTCTAGCCGGTGTTACTGCCGCAATTAACTACATTGCAAGCCTAAGTGGCGAGCCAGAGTCAGTAGCGCGCCGCACTCGCTTAGAAAAGGCATTTGCCAACAGTAAAGCCCATGAAATGACCTTAACCCGTCATTTCCTCACGCGTTTACAAGCCTTCCCTGGCATTCAGCTTTTTGGTATCAGTGATGTAAACCGTGCCGCTGAGCGTACGCCAACCTTTGCTTTACGCTTTGAGGGCATTGAGCCACGCACTGTGTCTGAGTTTTTGGGTAAACACCATGTGTGTGTTTGGGATGGTAATTTTTATGCCCAAGGCTTGTGTGAGCAACTTGGTGTGATGGATAAAGGCGGTGTGGTTCGCATAGGTTGTATGCACTACAACACGCTGGCGGAAATTGACCGCTTGTTTGACTTGTTTGAACAACTACTTAACTAAAAAAAGCAGGCTTAGCCTGCTTTTTTTTATAACTGAATTTCACTCACGGTGACTGTGTTGCCGGTGGCTACCACTTTAAACACCACACCATATTCGCTTTCGGCAATGGGGCGTACTTTGCCTGTTAAACACTTAAGTAACTGTGGGGTGGTATTGCTGTGACCAACCACAACCACATTTGGGCGAGCCTTTAAGGTGTTGCAAAACGTCTCCAGTTGACGAGGATCATACTCAATCACCGCCATATTTTTAGCTTTTGCTAATTGTGCGGCACTTTGCTGGGTGCGGTTGTAGTGAGTGCTGTAAATTTGCGTGATGGGCACATCTTCTAATAGCTCAGCCAAGGCGCTGGCGCGAGCTTGACCTTTTTCCGTTAGGTGTGGGTTAGCACCACTTGCCTTGTCAAAATGGCGCAATAAATACCACGAGTCTGCAGCGATTGCCTGTCTTTTCGATTTCTGCTTTCGCGTACCTGCAAAAAGCGTGAATCGGAAAACCATCGAAGCCCTTATATTTTCTGGCGCCATGGACGAATTCAATCAAAATCGCGCAGCCTTGCTGTGTTGACGCGTAAAAAAGACAAACCCGGAAAACGAAGCGTGATTGCGATGTCTGAGCCGAAATCCATCAACTCAGAACAATATCGCACGATCCGCACAAACATTGAATTTTCTTCCGTTGAT
>JBGTXC010000008.1:0-14985 GCA_041937835.1 Alteromonadaceae bacterium
GCTGATGCCATGTGGTCACGTGTTGAAAGCCGTGATGCTAACAAGCGTTATAACAAAATGACGCTAGCTGAAGCTGACGCTTTAATGGGCGAATTAGCATTAGCTGACTTTTTAGCTGCAGCGGGCCTTAACACGGACGAAGTCATTGTGTCGCAGCCATCTTACATGGAAAAGTTTGGCGCACTTTACACGCAAACAGATGTGTCAGTATGGCAAGATTACCTCACTTTCCACATGATCTCTGCTTACGCTGAAATCCTTCCTAAGGCCTTTGCAGATGCAAATTTTGCCTTTTACAAAACCACTTTACGTGGCATTGAAGCACAAAAGCCACGTTGGAAAATGGCGGTAGATTCTGCCAACAGTGTGTTAGGTGAAATCCTTGGTAAAGTGTACGTTAAAGAGTACTTCCCACCAGAAGCGAAAGCGCGCATGGGTGAGTTGGTTGATAACCTCATTAAGGGCTATGCCAACAGCATTGATGAGCTTGAGTGGATGAGTGAAGAGACCAAAGTAGCCGCGAAAGAGAAGCTGGCTAAGTTCACTCCTAAGATTGGTTACCCTGATAAGTGGAAAGACTACTCCAATCTCACCATCACAGACAAAGACGTGGTAGCCAACTTCATTAATTACAGTGAGTTTGAATACCAAGACATGGCAAGCAAGTTAGGTCAGCCAGTAGACCGCTCTGAGTGGTTTATGACACCACAAACTGTAAACGCTTACTTTAACCCGGTAAACAACGAAATCGTGTTCCCAGCTGCGATTCTACAACCGCCATTCTTTAACTTAGAAGCGGATGACGCAGTGAATTATGGTGCCATTGGTGCGGTAATTGGTCACGAGCTTGGCCATGGCTTTGACGACCAAGGCGCGAAATACGATGGTGACGGTAACCTACGTAACTGGTGGAGCGACAGCGACCTTGAGCAATTCCAAACGCGTGGCGCGCAGCTGGTTGAGCAATACAACGCGTATAAACCGTTTGAAGATGCCAACGTAAACGGTGAGCTTACTTTGGGTGAAAACATTGGTGATTTAGGCGGCCTAACCGTTGCTTATAAAGCTTACATGTTGTCACTTGATGGCAAAGAAGCGCCCATGCTTGATGGCTACTCAGGTCCTCAGCGTTTCTTTATGGGGTGGTCGCAAATTTGGCGTCGTAAATACCGTGATGAAGAGCTACGTAATCGCTTAATGACAGACTCTCACTCGCCAAGCCATTACCGAGTGATCGGTATTGTGGCGAACATGCCCGAGTTCTACCAAGCGTTTGACGTAAAAGAGGGAGACAAGATGTACATAGCTCCTGAAAACCGCGTAAAAATTTGGTAATCAGTTGATAACGAAAAAGCCCAGCACATACTGGGCTTTTTTTATGGGGTTTAAAAGGCAGTGGACTAAGGCAGTAAAATCCAAGTGGCTGTGCCTAAAAAGGCAAAAATCCCGACTATGTCAGTGACGGTAGTGAGTACCACACTGCCTGCAAGGGCAGGATCGATGTTCATGCGTTTTAATATGAGCGGAATAATCGCACCGGCAATACCTGCTGCCAGTAAGTTCATAAACATGGCAAAGGCAATTACGCCACCGAGCACAAAGTCCCACTTCCACAGCGCCACAACGCTCGCGATTAAAAGCGCCCACAACATGCCATTTAAGGCGCCAATGGCAAGCTCTTTAGTGAGTAAAAAGCGTTGGTTAGACTGGTTAATGTGACCAAGCGCAATAGCGCGGATCACTAAGGTTAAGGTTTGACTGCCCGCGACCCCACCCATTGAAGGCACGATACCGTTAAGGACTGCAAGTACGGGTAAAATGTCTAACGTGCTCTCAAAAAAGCTTGCTACAAAGGCAGCTAAAAGTGCCGTAATTAAATTAACACCCAGCCAAATAGAGCGTTTTCGCGTACTTTTAACCACTGGGGCAAAGGTATCTTCTTCGTCATCAAGACCGGCCATTGAAAGCATGCTGTGCTCAGCGTCTTCGCGGATAACATCAACAATGTCATCAATGGTGATGCGCCCAAGCAGTTGTGCTTTATCGTTAATAACGGGGGCGGAGATCCAGTTGTGGCGTTCGAATAGTTTTGCGACTTCTGACTCATCCATTTCTACTGGGATTTGCTCACACTCTAAGTCCATCACGTCTTTTACAAAGGCGTGAGTTTGCTCTGTGAGCAAGGTAGTCAGGGAAATTGCGCCTAAAAACAAGTTATCTTGGCCAACAACGTAAAGCTCATCCGTTCCTTTTGGTAAATCACCTTTTAAGCGTAAGTAACGTAGTACCACCTCAATGGTGACATCAGGACGGATGGTCACCACGTCGGTACTCATTAAGGCACCAGCTGACTCCTCAGGGTAGGAAAGGACAAATGCGGCACGTTCACGGCCGCCACTGTCCATCGCTGCCATGACTTTGGCAAATACGCTGTCTGGTAAAGAACGCAGAACTTCAGCTAAATCGTCATCATCAAGGTCTTCGGTGGCCTCAACAATCAGCTCAGGCTCCATGCGCGAGATAATGCCAATCCGCACATCTTCAGAGAGCTCTTCAAGGACTTCACCTTGTACATCCGGGTCGACTAGCTTCCACAGTTGTGAGCGGATTTTTAAGGGGGAAGACTCAAGGATAAGGGCCGTATCACCCGGCGGTGTTTCGGCAAGTAGTCGCCTAACTTGTACGAACATCCCGCGGCTAAGCGCCGCTTGCACTTCATGCAAGAGGGCTTTGTCGGTTTCTTGTTCGTATAATTCTGGCATGCCTAACTCACTGGATGGTGTGAATAACTGATTGATTTTGGGCGAGTAACCCTGCATCAGCTTGCCAGATATACTAGCACGTTTGGCTATTTTCTCGAGGGATTTTAGCGTTACTGCTCGTTGAATTTAGCAGCAAACAGGGCGCAGATGGCATCAAGCGCAGCGGCTTGGTCTTCGCCTTCACAATGCACGGTAACCTGTTTACCTTGTGAACCTTCAAGTAGCATCACGGCTAATACGCTGGCTGCATCGGCGGTTTTACCTTCTTTTTCTAAGGTGATCTTCGCCTTAAACTGAGCGGCTGTTTGCGCTAACAAAGACGCCGCTCTGGCATGTAAGCCAAGTTTGTTTTCTATGGTCAGGGTTTTACTTAGACTCATTACCATCTTGCTCACGGTGGCGAATTTTGACGTTGTCATAGGTCAGTGAAAAGCTTTCGCCTAAGGTTTGCGCCAAATACACAGAGCGATGTTGACCACCGGTACAGCCAATGGCAATCGTCAGGTAGCTACGGTTGTTGCGCTCAAGGTGTGGCAGCCAAGTTTGTAAAAAGGTTTGAATCTGCCACGTAAATTTTTGCACGATAGAGTGGGATGCCAAGTAGTCTTTTACCGGCTGGTCTAACCCTGTCATAGGTTTGAGTTCAGGCTCCCAGTGTGGGTTAGGTAAAAAGCGCGCATCAAACACATAATCTGCGTTTTTAGGCAGACCATACTTATAACCAAAGGATTCAAACGTGATGATGAGCTTGTTGTCTTTTTTACCTAGCACCTTCTCACGGATAGACTCAGCTAACTGGTGCACACTGAGTTCTGTGGTGTCTATGATGACATCCGCACGGGTGATTAGCACATCAAGTAACACGCGCTCTTGCTGAATGGCTAAGTCTAACGGTAAATCATTTTGCGATAACGGGTGCAAACGGCGCGTTTCTGAATAACGGCGCAGCAGGGTTTGGTCGTCACTGTCTAGGTAGAATAAAGTGGGTTTGGCAAAATCGGGCAGGTATTCCAAGATGTCATTAAATTCTTGCTGCTCTTTTGGGATGTTGCGGACATCGATAGAAACCGCAATTTTGTCATAGCTGTCTGAGACGCAGCGTACCAGTGACGGTAATAAATTAACCGGAATATTATCAACCACATAGTAGCCTAAGTCTTCCAAAACGCGCAAAGCCACTGACTTACCCGACCCAGAGCGACCACTGATGATGATCAATTGCATGATACTTCCTTTTTCTACGCTGCCTCTGTCAGTATATGATACAGCTCGTCATCTGTTTGTGCACTACGTAATTGTTTGCAAAATTGTTTATTTTTTAATTTTTCTGCAAAGGTGGCGAGTGTTTTAAGGTGTTGATTTGCATCATCTTCTGGCACAAAGAGCGCAACAAAAATATCGGCAGGTTGTTTGTCTATGGCATCCACTGCGACACCGCAGCCATTCACCAATACGATGGCCACAACGGCATCAATACCGGCAATGCGACCATGTGGGATAGCTATGCCTTGCCCTATGCCTGTGCTACCGAGCTTTTCACGCTCAAGTAAAGCGCGTAGTAAGGTTTGCTCTTCAACATGTGGCAGTTGTTGATGAGCTAGGTTAGCTAAATACTCGAAGACACGCTTCTTGCTATGAAAAAGGACCGCAGTTTTGCTGCAGTCCTTGTGAATGTATGCGCTTAATTTCATATTAGTGACGCGATAATTTCTCTTTATGTTTAATGACTTGCCGATCTAACTTATCTATTAGGCCGTCAATCGCTGCGTACATATCCTGATGCTCTGAGGTGGCAAAAAGCTCCCCGCCATTAACATGCATGGTGGCTTCTGCTTTTTGAGAGAGTTTTTCGATATCTAGGATGACATGCACGTTGTTAATGTGATCAAAATGTCGCTCTAGCTTAGCAAACTTAGTGTTTACATAGTGTCTTAAAGAGTCAGTGATTTCTACGTGACGACCAGTTAGATTTAGTTGCATAAGCAGTTTCCTTCTAGTTGCGTCTATATCAGGCTTTTACGCTGATTCGACGGTGGAATGGACAATGACTCACGATATTTTGCAATCGTTCGTCGTGCCACTTTGATCCCTTGTTCAGCTAAAATGTCCGCAATTTTGCTATCACTTAAAGGCTTAGCTTGGTTTTCTGCGGCGATTAGCTTTTTGATGAGTGCTCTAATCGCGGTGGATGAGCATTCACCTCCGTTTTCAGTGCTAACATGGCTCGAGAAGAAGTATTTAAGCTCATAAATGCCGCGTGGCGTATGCATGTATTTTTGGGTGGTGACACGTGAAATCGTAGATTCATGCATGTCGACCATCTCAGCAACGTCATTAAGCACCATGGGCTTCATTGCCTCGTCGCCATATTCAAAGAATGCCTGTTGTTGTTGCACAATGCAATTGGCAACTTTTAATAGGGTATCGTTGCGGCTTTCTAGGCTTTTAATAAACCATTTTGCCTCTTGCAGATGACTGCGAATAAATTGGTTGTCTGTGCCAGATTTCATGCTGCCGCCAAGTGACGCGTAATGACTATTTACGCGAATTTTTGGCATGCAATCTGGGTTTAGTTCAACCATCCAACGCCCTTTAATCTTTTTCACCGACACATCGGGTATGACGTACTCGGATTCTTCCTTAATGATGCTTGCTGCAGGCTTAGGATTGAGGCTGTGGATCAGCGTCATCACTTCTTTTAGCTCTGCTTCTTTAAGCTTAGTCTTTTTCATTAAGGTGCGATAGTCGCGCAGCGCTAATAAGTCCATGTGCTCTTGCAGTACGCTTTTGGTTTGCATTAACCAAGGTGTATCGCTATCAAACTGGTTGAGTTGAATTAATAAACACTCTTGAAGTGAACGTGCTGCAATGCCAACTGGATCAAACATCTGAATGCGTTTAAGCACCGCCTCAACTTCATCAAGTTCGATTTCGTGCTCAGTGCCAGCCAGTGCGGCATTTAGGCTATCAGCAATGTCTTGTGTTTCTAAGGTGAGTAAGCCAGCATCATCCACCGCCTCAACAATAGCGGTTGCGATGGCTTCATCAATGGGGCTAAACGGCGTTAATCGCAGTTGCCACATTAAATAATCTTGCAAAGACTCACTGGTAGACCCTTGATATGCTAAATCGTCATCTGGAGCCGGGCCTGCGGCCACTGGCGCGGCGCTGATGTAATCATCCCATGAATTGTCCATGGGGAGATCATCACTGAGGTTGTCTTGGCTAAGTGCGGCATCTGAAGCCATTTCAGATTCGCTGGTAGGTGTGTCTAGGGAGTCGGCTTTATCGTCTTTTGTGGTGCCGTTAGCCTCGTCACTTTTTTGCTCGGCGGCTTTGGCATCAAACTCACCTTCGTCCACTTCGAGCAAAGGATTACTATCGAGTGCCTCTTGGATTTCTTGCTGTAAATCGAGCGTACTTAACTGTAACAACCGAATTGCTTGCTGCAATTGCGGTGTCATTGTCAGTTGCTGCCCAAGGCGAAGCTGTAATGATTGCTTCATGTACTCTTAATAATCCTTTAATTAACGCATTCGTGTTAAAGCTTAAACTGCTCACCTAAATATACATCACGCACAGTTTGGTCGGCTAAGACGTCTTCAGGTGCGCCTGCGGCTATTAACTCACCATGAGAAACAATATAGGCTTTTTCACAAACGTCTAAGGTCTCTCTGACATTATGGTCGGTGATTAATACGCCAATGCCGCGTTGCTTTAAATGCTGAATGATTTTCTTTATATCTAACACTGAAATCGGATCAACGCCAGCAAAAGGCTCATCCAGCAGGATAAATTTTGGGTTGGCTGCCAGTGCTCGTGCAATTTCTACACGGCGACGTTCACCGCCACTGAGCGCCATACCTTGGCTATCGCGAATATGCTGAATATTAAACTCATCCAATAAATTATTGAGCGCTTCTTCGCGGCCTTGCTTGTTGAGTTCTTTGCGGGTTTCCAAAATCGCCATGATGTTTTGGTACACAGTCAGCTTTCTGAAAATCGAAGACTCTTGCGGCAAATAGCCAATCCCCAAGCGCGCACGTGAGTGCATAGGCAACAGGGTGATGTCTTCATCATCTATGCTGATCATGCCTTTATCGCTTGGCACTAACCCCACAATCATATAAAAGGTGGTGGTTTTACCCGCACCATTTGGCCCAAGTAAGCCCACGATGCTGCCAGCTTCGACTTCGAGCCCAACATTCTTGACGACTTGGCGACCTTTATAACTCTTCGCTAATTTATTGGCTTTTAATATGGTCATGCTTGTTATTTGCTGTTGGTGTCCAACACAGTGTGAACCCGGTCATTACTACCTGCCTTTTTATTGGCAGAAATGATTTGCTTATCAATATCATACACTATGGTTTCAGCATTAATTTGCTGGCCACTTTGGGTGATTTGCGCGTTTCCTGTGATGGTCAGCATGGCTTTTGCCACGTCATAGCGAATTTCATCTGCGCTGGCGGTGATGGTGGTGCCATCGGCTAAGGCTTCGCTGTAGCTTGCCGGCTTGCCTGTGGCGACCAAAATCTCATTTTTTGGGCCTAACTCTTTTCGGCTGTAGGCTTTTAAATGATCCGCTTTTATTGTGCGCTTACCATGAGTAATGAGGACGTTTTGGCTAAAAACCAAGACGTTATTCTTTAATTGTACTTGTTGATTGTCGGCATCAATCAGAAGCTTTTCGTCATCGGCACTGTGTGCGCTGGTCGCAAATAAGACGGCAAGGGCAATTAAGCCTGAGTGCCATAATTTATTGCTTAGCATGGTACTGAGTCCTTGTGTGTTTGATCAGTTCAATGGTGTCCGCAATGATGTCGGCGCGAAGCCCTTGCCCCTGCACCAGTATACCTGGGCCGGTTAAGGTCACAGGCTGGTCTGAGCGCATGGTTTGGGCGTCAATGTCTATGGTGATCACGCTGGCTTCAATGCGATCAATCAAAGCACCTTGGTCAAGGTTGGTGGCAACCACGTCCTTTTCTAAAATTAAGGTGCGATTTTCATATAAAGTGGCGGTCGTCGCCTGAACCTGCCATGACTCACCGTCTTCATATAAGGTGAAGGTAGGTTTGTCGAAATGGGTAAAACCTAACGTTTGGTATAGCTCCATGTTGTCGGCGCTAACTTTATGAGTGATTTGCCCATTGAGATTAAAAAACGTTTGTTTCAATGCTTTGGCGGTGTAGTCAGGACGGACTATGGTGGTATCGCCAGTGGGTTGGGCGTTGTTCTGCTCAGTTAAAAATGGCTGCCATAGCCATACCATCACAGCCACAAAGATGACACTGATTAAAACCCGCGCCCAGTTCATGCACTGGTTCCTGATTCTGTCAGTGATTTACCTTGGCAAAGCATGAGTAAGTCAGTCAGTTCGCGGACAGCGCCAAAACCACCGGGTAGGGACGTACGATAATGGCTGATACGGCTCACTATTGGGTGGGCGTCATGGGTCGCCACAGCAAAACCCACTTGGCGCATTACCGGTAAGTCCGGTGAGTCATCACCAATGTAAGCAACGTCTTCGTCATGTAAACCAAGCTTTTCTTTGAGTTCTGCATAAGCGATAAGCTTATCTTCTTGGCCTTGGTAAATATGGGCAACTTGTAGGCTGGTCATGCGGGTTTGTACTATGTTCGATTGACGTCCTGTGATCACCGCAACGTCCACACCTGATTGACCCAGCGCTTTAATGCCAAAACCATCTTTGGTGTTAAAGGCTTTTAATTCTTCACCTTGGTTACCAAGATAGATGCGGCCATCTGAAAACACGCCGTCAATGTCACAAATTAACAGTTTAATTTTTTTGGCTCGTGCGACCACATCATCGCTAATAGGCTGGTATAAATCAGCAAATGACCAAGTCATTAAATGACTCCTGCTTTTAATAAGTCTTGCATGTTAAGCGCACCAATGGGCTGTTTTGCTTCATTTATGACAATTAAACCATTGATTCGTTTAGTTTCCATCACATTTAACGCTTCTGCTGCCAGCATATTTTGAGTGGCCGTGGTGCAGTTTTGCGTCATCACCTTGTCTATGGTGGTGTCGTGGATATCCACTTTATCTTCGAGAATGCGACGTAAGTCACCATCCGTAAAAATGCCGAGTAGGGCATCTTGCTCATCCACCACGCAGGTCATGCCTAACCCTTTTTTCGACATTTCGAGTAGTGCAGCTTTGATGGTGCAACTGGCAGAAACTTTAGGGACTTGCTCGCCTTGATGCATGATGTCCCCAAGGCTTAGCAATAAACGCTTACCTAAGCTGCCACCTGGGTGAGATAACGCAAAGTCGTCGGCTGTAAAGCCACGCTCTTCTAAAAGCGCCACGGCAATCGCGTCCCCCATGGCTAAGGTTGCTGTGGTGCTGGCAGTAGGTGCAAGCCCTAGAGGACATGCCTCGGTCGCAACGGCCACACAAATATGATGATCGGCAAATTGCGCTAATTTAGACTGAGGCTTACCCGTCATTGCGACGAGCTTGGCACCAATGCGTTTTAACACAGGCAAAATCGCAAGCACTTCTTGGGTTTCGCCCGAATTAGAAATGGCTAACACCACATCTTGTTTGGTGATCATGCCTAAGTCACCGTGGCTCGCTTCACCAGGATGCACAAAAAATGCCGGCGTGCCTGTGCTCGCTAAGGTTGCGGCAATCTTGTTGCCAATGTGGCCTGATTTTCCCATCCCAATCACAATCACACGGCCTTTGCAGCTCAGCATCAGTTCGCAAGCTTTTTCAAAGTCCTCATCCAAAGCACTTTTAAGACCGGCAATGGCGGCTTCTTCAATGTTTAATACGTGCAAAGCGCGTTGTTTAAATCCGTTTGCCATGCGGTCCTCTTAACTTGCTACTTGGCTAAATACATAGACTTGGTAAGCAATAAAGCCTGCCAGTAATAAACCACCTTCAACGCGGTTGATGCGTCGCGCCCCTTTTTTAAAGCTCATACTCATGGCGATGAGGGCAAGGGTGGCAATTAACATAATTGGAATGTCGCGTTCGAGCGCAGATGGGTCTGTGGCGGATGGGTTAATCAAACCAGCAATCGAAAGCACAGCTAAAATATTGAAAATGTTAGAGCCTATGATGTTACCAAGGGCTAAATCATCTTCTTTTTTGAGTACACCCACAACGCACGCAGCAAGCTCTGGCAAGCTAGTACCAATGGCAATGATGGTAAGGCCAATAACTAAATCACTGATACCAAAATGCTGCGCAATGGTGACCGCTGAATCAACAATAAAGTGCGAGCTCAAAGGCAATAAAATGATGCCCACTGTGAGCCATAACAAGGCTTTAGAAGTCGGTGCGCCTTCGGGGACTTCATCACAGGCTTCGGCCACAAATGGGTCGTCGGCATCTTTGGCACGAAGAGATACAACAATTAAGCCAAGGATAAACACCACAAAGGCGATAAGTAATGCCGCACCTTCAAAGAAGGAAAAGTAATTATCAGAAAAAATAAACCAAGTCGCGGCCGACACCAGTAACACCAGAGGCATCTCGCGCTTTAAAGTGGCGGAAGAGACGCTCAGCGGTGCCAATAAAGCTGTGACACCTAACACCAATAAAATGTTAGCGATGTTAGAGCCAATGGCATTACCCACTGCGGTATCGGTTTTATCTGATAAAGCAGCAGACGCTGATACCATCATTTCTGGGGCGCTTGAACCCATCGCCACTATGGTTAAGCCTACAATCAGGGTAGGTACGCCAAAATTACGGGCAAGGGCGGCAGCACCAAACACAAAGCGGTCTGCGCTCCACACTAAGGCAATGAAACCAAGTACTAAAATAGCAACTGATGCCAACATCTTTTTAGCGACTCTTTGAGAAGTTAAGTATTTGGCAATGGTAGCAAATGGCGCTTGAAAAGTATAAGGATATCCCCATCTATTAGGGGCAAAACTGGGGTACTAAATTGCTGTTATCGCTCGTATATTTTTTAAACCCTTACAAAATTTTACGAATTCTTTTTAACGCTAACTGATAATTGCCAGTACAATGGCAAGTCAGAAAAAAGCAAGCCGGAGAACGACTTGTCTCAACAACCTATCGTCGAGATAAAAGGCCTGACCTTTAAGCGTGCGGATCGCACCATTTATCAAGACATGAGCTTTCATATCCCGAAAGGCAAAATCACGGCGGTGATGGGCCCAAGCGGCATAGGTAAAACCACCTTGCTGCGTTTAATTGGCGGCCAGCTCAAGCCAAGCCAAGGGGAAATTTTATTTAAAGGGCAAAATATTCCTTCGCTGTCGCGAAGTGCACTTTACCAAGCCCGTAAACAAATGAGCATGCTGTTTCAAAGTGGTGCGCTTTTTACCGATATGACGGTGTTTGATAACGTCGCCTTTGCACTGAGAGAACACACCACACTCAGCGAAGATTTAATTCGCATCATAGTACTGATGAAACTTGAAGCTGTGGGGTTGCGTGGCGCACGCGATTTATACCCAGCAGAGCTATCCGGTGGTATGGCGCGTCGTGCTGCGTTAGCGCGTGCCATCGCGTTAGACCCAGATTTGATCATGTACGATGAGCCTTTTGCAGGCCAAGACCCGATTTCAATGGGTGTTTTGGTAAAACTCATTAAATCGTTAAATCAGGTATTAGATCTTACATCTGTGGTGGTAACCCATGATGTGCAGGAAGTACTGAGTATTGCTGATCATGTTGTGATCATTGCGGATAAAGGCGTGATTGGCCAAGGCACCCCTGAAGAAATGAAAGCCCATGACTCAGAGCTAGTGCAGCAGTTTTTAAATGGCAAATCGGACGGCCCAGTTCCGTTTCACTTTGATGCCCCTGCCTACGCGGATGACTTACTTCAAGGAGCGAAATAACAATGCAGTATTTGGCTCGCATAGGGCGAAAAACATTAAACCGCTTTGCCGCTATGGGGCGCGCAACGCACATGTTAATTGGTGCGCTTTTTAATGTGCCAAACCCAGTTAAAGGGTTTCCACTTTTGGTGAAACAGCTCTATATGGTGGGCTTTTTATCCCTAGTGATTGTGATGGTGTCTGGCTTATTCATCGGCATGGTATTGGCCCTGCAAGGTTACACCGTATTAGTGGATTACGGCGCGGAAGACAGCTTAGGCCCGCTTGTGGCACTGAGCTTATTGCGTGAGCTTGGCCCTGTGGTCACCGCATTATTGTTTGCTGGGCGTGCAGGCAGTGCCTTAACCGCTGAAATTGGCTTAATGAAAGCCACTGAGCAGTTATCTAGCCTTGAAATGATGGCGGTCGACCCACTGAAACGCATTGTTGCGCCACGCTTTTGGGCGGGCATCATCAGTATGCCGATTTTGGCGATGATCTTTTCAGCTATTGCAATTTTGGGCGCTCACTTAGTTGGGGTGGATTGGCTCGGCGTGGACTCAGGTAGTTTCTGGTCCATCATGCAGGCGCAAGTGTCTTTTGAAAAAGACGTACTGAATGGGGTGATCAAAAGCTTTGTGTTTGCTTTGCTAGTCACTTGGATTGCGCTTTATAAAGGCTATGACTGTGTGCCGACCTCAGAAGGGATCAGTAAGGCCACCACGCAAACAGTGGTGCACTCATCACTGGCAGTTTTAGGATTTGATTTTATTTTAACCGCCTTGATGTTTGGCGCTTAAAGCATAGGAATGATACGAATGAATGCGCGTAATATTGAAATTTTAGTGGGCTTGTTTGTCACCTTAGGCGTGGCAGCGTTTTTAGTGTTAGCCCTTAAAGTCGCAAATGCTGGATTAGCAGGCAGTGATGAAACCTTCACCTTAAAAGCTAAGTTCGACAACATTGGCTCATTAAAAGTGCGAGCGCCGGTAAAAGTAGGTGGTGTGGTGATTGGCCGAGTAGCCAATATCTATGTGGATCAACGTGATTTTTCACCGGTCGTGCTGATGGACATCAGCAGCGAATACGATAAAAAATTCTCTGACACCACGTCAGTGTCCATTTTGACGTCTGGCATTTTAGGTGAGCAATACCTAGGGATTAACCCTATTGTGGCATCCAGCAATACTGATTTAGAAGCAGAACTATTTGGCGTAACCAGCAAGCCACTCAGCGATGGTGACTTTATTACTGATACAAAGTCTGCGCTTGTGCTTGAAGAGCTTATTGGCCAGTTCTTATTTAACCAAGGGAGTGAATAATCAATGTTTAAGTGGATCAGCAGTTTACTCTTAGTGGTTGCCAGCAGCAGCTTTGCGGCTGAGTTTAAAACCGATAACCCTTATACCTTGGTTAAGCAGGTAGCGGATAAAACCTTTACCCGAGTTAAAAATGACCAAGCGAAAATCGCACAAGACAAAGCCCACTTTAAAGTGATTGTGGAAGAAGAGTTGATGCCTTACATCGACTACAAATACGCGTCTTTTCGCGTGTTGTCTTCGTATATTCAAGATGTGCGTGAACTAAAAACAGATGCTGAAAAAGAGCAAGCGAAAGCCCATATCCGCCAATTTATGGCGGTGTTTCGTGAGTATTTGATCACAACCTATGCGGGGGTGTTCACTCAGTATAAAGATCAGCTGGTGGAGTTTGGCCAAGAGCAGCCTTTTGATAACGAAAAAATCGTGGTGGTAAAAACCACCATCAAAGATCCGAACCGTCCTGATATTTCGATTGCCTTTAAAGTACGCCGTGACAACAACAATGAGTGGCGCGCCTACGACATGATTGCAGAAGGCATTAGCTTATTAGATGCCAAACAGTCTGAGCTACAAGGCATTATTCGCTCTGAAGGCATTGAATACGTGATTGACTTGTTAGACCGTAAAAGCAAATTACCAGTGCAATTTCGTGGCAAAGGTGAGTAATGGCTGAACTTACATTCACCCACGCTTCAGATGACTGCTATATACTGACTGGCGATTTAGTGCGTGAGACCATCTCAGCACTTGAAAAAAACAAACAACGACAAAGCGAACTTGCGGCGCTACTGGCAAAAAGTCAAGGTAAATTAACATTTGACCTAAAAGGCATTGCCAGTGCAGATACTGCTGGTTTAGCTTGGTTAATTCACTTTTTAGGGCGCTGCCAAGAAAAAAAGTTAACCTTGTCGTTGGACAATGTGCCAACACAATTGCACAATCTAATGCAATTAGGTCAAGTCAGTCAGTTATTTGAGTAGAAGTATGGAACCAAACGACATCGCGGCGATTTTAAAAGCCGAATTAGCCCTTTCAGAAGCCTTTGTAAAAGCTGACGGCAGCCACTATGAAATCACAGTAGTGGGAGAGTGTTTTGACGGCGTTAGCCGTGTTAAGCAACAGCAGCTTGTGTACGGACCATTGATGGATAAAATCAAAGACGGCACCTTGCACGCGATTTCAATTAAAGCATACACACCGACAGAGTGGGAACGCCAGCGCAAGCTTGGCATGCCACTGTAGGCCCGCATCATGGATCAATTCATAGTAACCGGAGGCGGTAGCCTCGATGGTGAAGTCACGATTTCTGGGGCTAAAAATGCCGCCCTACCAATTTTGTTTGCGGCCCTATTAGCGGATAGCAAAAGCACCTTTACCAATGTGCCTAAGCTGCGTGATATTGGCACCACAGAGCAACTTTTAACCACCTTAGGTGCAAATGTTACCTGGCAAGACGATGCCCTAGTGGTTGACGGGGAAACCGTTAACAGCACTATGGCACCGTATGAGCTGGTTAAGCAAATGCGTGCTTCTGTATTAGCCCTAGGTCCATTATTAGCGCGTTTCGGTGAAGCCAAAGTATCGTTACCTGGTGGTTGTGCCATTGGTGCCCGCCCTGTGGATATCCACATCAAAGGGTTAGCGCGTATGGGCGCTGATATTAAAGTGGAAAATGGTTACATTCATGCGCGTTCAGAAGGGCGTTTGCAAGGCGCTGAAATCTTTATGGATACAGTCAGTGTAGGTGCGACCGAAAACCTCATGATGGCAGCCACCTTAGCTGAGGGCGTCACCATTCTTGAAAACGCAGCCCGTGAGCCTGAAATCACAGATCTAGCTAAATACCTCATCGCTATGGGGGCTAAGATTCAAGGTGCAGGCACAGATCGCATTGAGATCACCGGCGTTGAGAGCCTAACAGGTGCGGCACACCGCATTTTGCCTGACCGCATTGAAACCGGCACCTTCTTAGTGGCCGCTGCCATGAGTCGTGGCCGCATTGTGTGCCACAACACAGATGCAACGACTTTAGAGCCCGTGATTGAAAAGCTCAAAGAAGCCGGCGCT
>JBGTXC010000008.1:14995-29561 GCA_041937835.1 Alteromonadaceae bacterium
GAAGTGATGGTCTCTGACAGCACTATCATCTTGGACATGCATGGCAAGCAAGCAAATGCTGTGAATATTAAAACCTTGCCACACCCAGGGTTTCCAACCGACATGCAAGCGCAGTTTACTGCTTTAAATGTGGTTGCCAAAGGCACAGCAACAATCACAGAAACGATTTTTGAAAACCGTTTTATGCACGTGCCTGAGCTACAGCGTATGGGCGCAAACATTCGCCTAGAAGGTAACACGGCTATTTGTGGTGAGACTGAGCAGCTAAGTGGCGCGCAAGTGATGGCAACGGACTTACGTGCCTCAGCCAGCTTGATTTTGACCGGCTTAGTGGCTGAAGGTGAAACCTGTGTTGATCGCATTTATCACGTTGACCGTGGTTACGAGCACATTGAAGAAAAGCTCGCACCGCTTGGCGCTAACATTAAGCGTGTAAAAGCCTGATTAATAGGTAATGCTTCACATTAAAAAAGCCGCAATTAAGCGGCTTTTTTGTGTTTAGGGCTCGGCTCTAAGCTCTTCAACAACCACAGGGATTGCAAGCTCTTTACCATCGCGGTAAACACGAAAGCTCAGCTGTGTGCCCGGTAAGGTATTAGCAATAAGCTCAAGCGTTTGGCGCATATGCGTAATAGGCTGCCCATCGATGGCAGTGACAATGTCACCCTCGACTAACCCTGCCTGCCACGCAGGTCCTAGTGGGTCTAAGTTATCAATTCGCATACCGGCAATGGCAGTAAATTGGTCTTGAACGTCTTTACCTTGGCTATCCACTGCACTGCCGCGAAAACCCAAGTAACCTCGGATCACACGGCCATGTTGAATCAATTTTGCCATCACATCTTTGGCTAAAGAGTAGGGCACTGCAAAGGAGATGCCTTGAATATCAATGTTCTGCCTTGATGCATAAGTTGCTGAGCTAATCCCCACTAAATGACCTTGGGAGTTTACTAACGCGCCACCTGAGTTGCCTAAGTTAATAGCAGCATCCATTTGTAATAAATGAGTGTGGGCACTTTTAGAGATATTTTGCTTGCCGGTGGCGCTTATGATCCCTTGTGTGACTGTTTGGCCCAAGTTGAGCGGGTTACCTATAGCCAGCACCACATCGCCTACTTCAGGCGTATAGTCTTCATCAAATGGGATCACAGGTAAGTGATCCGCTTCAATTTTCAATAGCGCTAAATCAGTCAATATGTCATAGCCGATAAGCTGCACTTGGGTGAACTGACGCCCATCATTGAGTAATACAATGATTTGATCCGCGTTATTGATAACGTGATAGTTAGTTAAGATGTACCCTTGCTCACTCATGATGATGCCAGAGCCTAAATCACGAATGGTGTTTTGCCTGCGCATATAACGCGGCTCTGCTGAAAGGCTTTCAGAATAGATGTTTACTACGGCAGGGGCTGCGCGTTTTACCGCACTTGAAAACGACATATGGCTGCGGGTGAGCGTCATCTCAGGAGCCACATTAAGCAAGTTGCTACGAAGCTGAGGTGAAAGCCAAATGATCACAAAGGCTAGACCTAAGCCTATCAGCATAGGAGGAATGAAAAACTTCAGTGTTTTTAGCACGAAACAGTCCCTATTAGTGAAGTACTCGCATCATGACACAAAAAAAGCGCAGTACCAATGACTGCGCTTTTTTGCTTCTGCCGGAATTACTGGATCATTAAGAACACCGAATCGCGGCCGCGTTTTACGCCAAGCACTATGTTGCCGTTAATGTCGTCGATGACTTGCATTAAGTCGCGGACATTCTCAATGCGTTTACGGTTCACTTGCATGATCATATCGCCCTCTTCAAGGCCAACACGTGCAGCCGGTGAGCGCTCTGCAATTTCAGTGACGCGCACACCTTTATTACCGGCTTTATCTGTATCAGCCTCTAATGTGGCGCCTCTTAGCATAGGGTGAATGCGATCTGCTTGGGCGGGTGCTGTGGTCATGCCTTTTAAGGTCACTGTGACTTTTTCAAGGTCGCCATCACGGTAAATGCCTAGCGTGACTTTTTTACCTTCGCCTAATGTCGCAATTTTACTGCGCAGCTCTAAAAAGCTTTCGATGTCGTTACCATTAATACTGACGATAACATCGCCTGCACGAATACCGGCTTCACTGGCGGCAGTATCTTCCAGCACGCGCATCACAAAAGCACCTTGTTTAACGTCGTAGCCTTGTGCTTTGGCAAGTCCTGCATCGAGTGTACGCCCTTCAATACCGAGTGAGCCACGGCGTACTTCGCCATGTTCAATAATTTGGTCCACCAGGTTTTTCATCATGTTGGAAGGAATGGCAAAACCGATCCCCACATTGCCACCTGAGGCACCTAAAATCGCGGTGTTAATACCAATGAGCTCACCCCGCAAGTTAACTAAAGCACCGCCTGAGTTACCTTGGTTAATGGCGGCATCGGTTTGGATGAAATCTTCAAAGCCTTCGATGTTAAGGCCGCTGCGCCCAAGTGCACTTACAATGCCTGAAGTAACTGTGTGGCTTAATCCAAACGGGTTGCCAATGGCAACGGCAAAATCACCCACTCTGAGCTTGTCTGAGTTTGCAAGCGGTACGGCAACGAGATCATCACCGTCTATTTCTAATAGGGCGATGTCTGATTCTTTATCACTGCCAATTAACTTAGCTTGGTATTCGCGGCCATCTTCGAGTGTAACAACAATTTTTTCAGCGTCTTGAATAACGTGGTTATTGGTCACCACATAGCCTTCGTCAGCGTCGATGATAACGCCAGAGCCTAAGCCGCTAAATGGTTGCTTTTGACTGCGCGGGCCACGGGGATTGCCGAAAAAGAACTCGAGAGGGTCAACTGGGCGACGCACTTCTTTCGCGCCAGATACTTGAATGCTGACCACACCAGGAGACACTTTGTCGAGCATAGGGCCGAGTGTGGGCAGCTGTTGCCCGTCTACCGCGATAGGTAGTTTAGCGAGGCTCGTGCTAGGGCTAATAAGTAGTGTAGATGCCAGCACGGCCGCGCCGATGAGTGATAATTTTGCTTTCATAGTCAAGGTCATACTCCACTTATAAGGGTTACCTTTAATGACTATATGGGCATTTAAAAGTTCATCAAGCCTCGGTTGCTTGATTGTTTTTTGCGCTTTTTCCGGCAAATAATCCTGACTCACCTTGTGCAAAATCATTCGGTTGTGCATCGAGTTGAGTGTCATCACGGCGGGTACGCGGTTGAGTGCGTGCTTTTGCTAACTGCTCTGTGGTTTCCATTGAAAAGAACGGCTGCTCAATCACGTCTTTTGTTTCGGTAAGTAATTGCTTACTTTCTACTAGGTGATCAACCAACTGGGTTTGGCTTTCGTTAATACGTAAAGCGAGCTTTTCAGTGGTGGCAATGTGGTCAATCACATCTTGACGATATTGTGCCAACGCTGCTTTTGCTTGTTCAGCCTGCTTTTCGTAATCATTGTTTTGTAGTTGTTGCTTGGTAATAAAGCGCCCAGCAAAAAAGCCCGCGCACAAAGCAATGATAATTAATCCAACCCAACTAATGGTAGCCATATGTATCCCCTAAATAACGGTATGCGTTTTTAATGTGGCGTTGTATCTACGTGTGTAATAGCTGCATGGTGGGGTTTGCTTTGTTTTAGGAGCGAACACTCAGCAGCCATAGTCCGAATAAAATCAGCATGATAGTATTAGCATATCTAGTGTATGAAATGTTACCCCCATGACACCTTGGCAGAAGTACCAACAAGACTTACAACGTGATGATTTTCAGTATGATGCTGCGCAAGAAAACGCAGTAAAACATCTGCAGCGTCTTTATGATGACTTAATTGCTGCTTGGCAGTACCAGCCAAACTTACTGCAACGCCTATTTGGCAAGTCTAGCATGGCACCGGTCAAAGGTGTGTATTTTTGGGGCGGTGTTGGCCGAGGTAAGACCTATTTAGTAGACACCTTTTACGAGTGCTTACCGACAGAGCGTAAAATGCGCGTGCATTTTCACCGCTTTATGCACCGTGTACACGATGAATTAAAACTTCTAAAAGACGTTAAAAACCCGCTAGAACATATTGCCGATAAGTTTAAAAGCGAAACAGACATCATCTGTTTTGATGAATTTTTTGTGCAAGACATCACAGATGCCATGCTGCTCGGTGGCCTAATGCAAGCGCTCTTTAAGCGCGGTATTGTGCTAGTAGCAACGTCCAACATAGTCCCTGATGAGCTTTATCGTAATGGCTTGCAGCGCGCTCGTTTTTTACCTGCCATTGATTTGGTTAACGCCAATACTGAGGTAGTCAATGTGGACTCAGGAGTGGATTACCGCATGCGTACCCTAGAGCAAGCGGAGATTTACCATTCACCACTTGATGATGTGGCCGATAAAAACTTATTTGAATACTTTACTAAGTTGGCACCCGAAGCGGGTACTAAAGATAAAGCCATTGAAGTGGAAGGGCGTTTATTAAAAACCCGAATGGAAGCAGATTCCATCGTGATGTTTTCTTTTAGTGAGTTATGCGAAACCGCACGTAGCCAAGTAGATTACATGGAGCTTAGCCGCATCTACCACACAGTGCTGCTTTCAGATGTAAAACAAATGGGCCAAGCTAATGATGATGCCGCAAGACGTTTTATTGCCTTGGTGGATGAATTCTATGAGCGCAATGTGACGCTGATCATCTCTGCCGCTGTGCCGCTCGAATCCTTATATACCGATGGCATTTTAGCGTTTGAATTCAGACGGTGTATTAGCCGTTTGCAAGAGATGCAATCACTTGAGTACCTCTCCCGTCCTCACCTTGCCTAAAAAAAGACCATATTTTTGCTGGATTAATCAGCAGCGAGTCTAGCTTATCGCCACACGCGCTGCTATAATCCCGCGTCTGCCACGTTGCGTTCTAGGTCAAATCAGCTTAGCCACTGATTTTTTGGCCACAAGTCTTTGACTCGAAGGGGTCTGAAGCATTGTTTAGAGCGGCAGTTTTTACTGCCTGTGGTTTTAATTGTGAACATTGGATTTAATAAATGAAAACGTTTGTTGCTAAGCCAGAAACTGTAAAACGTGACTGGTACGTAGTTGACGCTGAAGGTAAAACTTTAGGTCGTATCGCTACTGAGATTGCTCTTCGCCTACGCGGTAAGCACAAAGCTGAGTACACTCCTCACGTAGATACTGGTGATTACATCATCGTTATCAACGCTGAAAAAGTAACTGTGACTGGTAACAAGTCACAAGACAAGATGTACTACGCTCACTCTGGCTTCCCAGGTGGTCTTAAGTCTATCAACTTCGAGAAACTTCAAGCTAAAAAGCCTGAAATGATCATCGAAAAAGCTGTTAAGGGCATGCTTCCACGCGGTCCTCTTGGTCGTGCAATGTACCGTAAACTTAAAGTTTACGCTGGCGCTGAGCACAACCACGCTGCACAACAGCCTCAGGTTTTAGACATTTAAGGAGCACTTAATCATGGCAAATCAATACTACGGTACAGGTCGTCGTAAAAGTTCAAGTGCTCGCGTTTTCCTACGCCCAGGCACTGGCAACATCGTAATCAATCAACGTTCTATCGAAGAATACTTCGGTCGTGAAACTGCTCGTATGGTTGTTCGTCAGCCACTAGAGCTAGTTGAAATGACTGAGAAGTTTGACCTTTACATCACTGTTGAAGGTGGTGGTACTACTGGTCAAGCTGGTGCAATTCGTCACGGTATTACTCGTGCGCTTATGGAGTTTGACGAGTCTCTTCGTCCTTCACTTCGTAAAGCTGGCTTTGTTACTCGCGACGCTCGTAAAGTTGAGCGTAAGAAAGTGGGTCTTAAGAAAGCACGTAAGAAGACACAGTTCTCGAAGCGTTAATTTATTACGTTTACAAGAATGTCAAAACCCGGCCTTGTGCCGGGTTTTGTGTTTTTGATGCTCTGAAAAATATTCCTTCCTTAACTGCTACACTTTGCTCTTTAATACGTATCAGTGCAAAAGAGTGGGTAGTAAGTCATCACGCAATTGGATGGCAGCCGAAACTTACAGCAAAAGCTTGGTTTAAAATGAGTTATTGTGCCAACTAATGGCTAATAACCTTGTTTTAATCAAGGCTTTTAATTATGATCCATTCTATTTTGTAATATCAAAAATTAACCTGCTGTAACGATGTTCTCAATATGGCAAGTGATTGGGAATCAGAGTGGAGATAAGTGGATGAGCAATGCGCCTGTAGACAACAGCCGACGCCGTTTTCTTACCATCGCGACCGGAGTAATCGGTGGTGTTGGTGCGGTTGGAGCTGCTGTTCCTTTTATTGCGTCGTGGAACCCAAGTGAAAAAGCGAAGTCTGCAGGTGCGCCTGTAGAAGTCGACATTAGTAAGCTTGAGCCAGGACAACTAATTCGTGTCGAGTGGCGCGGTAAGCCAGTTTGGGTAATTAACCGTACGCCGAAAATGTTAGAGCAAATGAAAGCACACGAAGGCAACCTTCGTGATCCTGCTTCTGAAGAGCCTCAACAGCCGGAGTTTGCGAAAAACGAATTCCGTTCGAAACGTCCTGAAATCTTTGTGGCTGTGGGTATCTGTACTCACCTAGGCTGCTCGCCGTCATTCTTACAGGGTGGCTTTGGCGAAAAAGTGGAAGGCACTGAAGACGGTTTCTTCTGCCCATGTCACGGTTCTAAATTTGATATGGCTGGCCGTGTATTCCAGTCAGTACCTGCACCATCGAACCTTGAAATTCCACCGTACATTTTCTTAGATGACACCACTATTTTGGTGGGTGGCGAAGAAGGGGCTGCATAATGCTAAACAAGATCGTATCTTGGATTGACGAGCGCATTCCAATGACGCGTGTCTGGAACATGCACATTGCACAGTATCCAGCACCGAAAAACTTTAACTTTTGGTACTTCTTTGGCTCACTAGCCATGTTAGTACTGGTTAACCAAATCCTAACGGGTATTTGGTTAACTATGAACTTCGTACCTTCTGCTGAAGGCGCATTCGCGTCAGTTGAATACATCATGCGTGATGTTGAATATGGCTGGCTGCTGCGTTATCTGCACTCAACCGGTGCATCGGCCTTCTTCGTGGTGGTTTATCTACACATGTTCCGTGGCATGATCTACGGTTCTTACCAGAAGCCACGTGAGCTGTTATGGCTATTCGGTATGCTAATTTTCTTAGCATTAATGGCTGAAGCCTTTATGGGTTACTTACTACCTTGGGGTCAAATGTCATTCTGGGGTGCTCAGGTAATCATTTCACTGTTTGGTGCTATCCCAGTGATTGGTGAAGACCTAACGCTTTGGATCCGTGGTGACTATGTAATCTCAGGCGCAACGCTTAACCGCTTCTTTGCTCTACACGTGATTGCCTTACCGCTAGTGCTTGTGATTCTTGTATTCCTTCACATTGTGGCGCTACATGAAGTGGGTTCTAACAACCCAGACGGTATCGACATCAAGCGTAAAAAAGGCTCTGTAGCTGAAGAAGACAAGCCTAAGTTTAAGTTCCACGAGTACTACACAGACAAGAAAGACATCGTTGATGCGATTCCTTTCCACCCGTATTACACAGTGAAAGACTTAGTGGGTGTGGCTGGTTTCTTAATCTTATTCTGTTGGGTTGTATTCTTTGCGCCAGAGATGGGTGGTTTCTTCCTAGAAGCGCCAAACTTTGAAGCGGCAAACCCACTGAAGACACCAGAGCATATCTTCCCAGTATGGTACTTCACACCGTTCTACGCGATTCTGCGTGCAATCCCTGACAAACTGTTAGGTGTTATTGCCATGGGAGCGTCAATCGTTGTGCTAGCACTGCTACCTTGGATTGACCGCGGTAAAGTGCGCTCTATCCGTTACCGTTGCGGTTTCCACAAGCTGAACATTGCGCAGTTTGTTGTGACTTTCGTAATCCTTGGTTGGATTGGTGCGACGCCTCAGACAGACTTTAAAACGCTATTGTCGCAAATCACGACAGTCACGTACTTCATGTTCTTCGTATTACTTTGGTTCTACAGTAAGAATGAAAATACTAAACCACTGCCTGAGAGATTGACAAAATGATGAAAAAACTAGTAATTGGTTTATTCGCTATGTTGCCAGCTTTCGCAATGGCAGCGGGTCCATCAGTCCCACTGATGGAAGCGAACAACGACTTAACGGATCAGGCATCGCTTCAGCGTGGTGCCAAATTATTCATGAACTATTGCTTAGGCTGTCACCAGATGCAGTACCAGCGTTACGAACGTACGTTCCGTGACATTGGTATTCCAACTGAGATTGGTAAAGAGCAATTGATTTTTGATGGTTCAAAAGTAGGTAGTCACATCCTCAATGCAATGGACAAAGACGATGCGGCTAAGTGGTTCGGTGCTGCGCCGCCGGATTTAACACTGATTTCTCGTGTTAAGTCACCAGACTACATTTACACCTATTTAAAAACTTTCTACAAAGATGAGTCGCGCCCATTTGGTGTTAACAACATGGTCTTCCCATTGGTAGGTATGCCGCACGTTCTTCAAGAGCTGCAAGGTTTGCCAACCCCAGTTTACGAAGAGCAAGAAGTCAATGGCGAGATGGTTAAGAAAGTAGTTGGTGTAAAAACTGACGGCAGTGGTGAAATGAGCGAAGACGAGTACGATCAAGTTGCTCGCGACCTCACTAACTTCTTAGCGTATGTGGGTGAGCCTTCACGCTTAGAATCTGAAGCCTTAGGTATGAAAGTACTTGGTTTCTTATTCATCTTCTTCATCTTTGCGTATTTACTGAAGAAAGAATACTGGCGCGACGTGCACTAAGCACCCTCGTCACGATAACAAAAATACAATAGGGGCATGTGCCCCTATTGCCGTTTATAAAATTAATGGAGGTAGGCATGGCTGTTGCTGCCAATAAACGCCCTGTAATGACGCTTTTCTCTGGTGCTAACTGCATGTATAGCCACCAAGTTCGTATTGTTTTGGCAGAAAAAGGTGTGAGCTTCGACATTCACTTGGCGGAGAAGGATAACTTGCCAGAGGCACTGCACGAGATTAACCCATACGGCACTGTACCTACGTTGATTGACCGTGAGTTAGGTTTATATCAAGCAAACATCATCATGGAATACCTTGATGAGCGTTTCCCGCACCCACCACTGATGCCAGTTTATCCAGTGATGCGTGGTCGTAGCCGTTTGATGATGCACCGCATTGAAAACGACTGGTATAGCCTTGCTTTCAAAATCTTAGAAGGTGGCTCTGACGCGGCATCAGCGCGTAAAGAGTTAACTGAAGGCTTATTAAGCATTGCGCCTATCTTTGCAGAAGCGCCTTACTTTATGAGCGAAGAGTTTAGCTTAGTAGATTGCTACCTTGCACCGCTATTATGGCGTTTGCCTGAGTTTGGCATTGAGCTAAACGGTGCAGGCTCTAAAGAGATTAAAGAGTACATGGCGCGCTTATTTGAGCGTGAGTCATTCCAAGCCTCGTTAACTGAGACTGAGCGCGAGATCCGCTTATAATGACGCCCAATAGACCCTACCTGTTAAAGGCTTATCTCGATTGGATTTTGGATAACCAGTGTACCCCTCATTTAGTGGTGAATGCTGATTACCCAAATACTCAGGTGCCTACGCAGTTTGTTCAGGAAGGTCAAATTGTGCTGAATGTGTCTCCTAGTGCCGTCACGCAATACACCATGGACAATGACCATATCAGTTTTACGGCGCGCTTTTCAGGGCAGCCTATGACTGTGTATGTGCCCATGGGAGCGGTACTTGCCATCTATGCCCGTGAAAACGGCGAAGGCACAGTGTTCACGCAAGAGCATGAGCAATGGGATGACTATGATGAGGACGACTTTGATGACGACGAGCTGCTTGAAGAAGCGCTTGATGAGTTATTAGAAGACGAGCCTGAAAAGCCGAAAGAGAAAAAAGATCGCTCGCACTTACGAGTGATCAAATAAAAAACCGCCCTTGGGCGGTTTTTTTATACTAGAGCAACTTAAAGGTATTCAAATACCTTAATCACGCGATTTACTCCAGAAATATTTCGGGCAATTTCAACCGCCAATTGCGCTTCAGCTTCTGTCACTATCCCCATCAAAAAGACTTCACTGTTCTCAGTCACGACCTTGATGTTATTTGCACTGAGCTTTTCTTCAGTTAAAAGGCGCGTTTTTACTTTAGACGTTAGCCACACATCATGGGTGCGCGTACTAATGCCTGTGATAGAGCCAAGGCGAACTTGATTGTGGATTTTACGCACACCAGGAATAGGCTCTACTGTTCGGTAGGCAAGGCTTTTCAAGTCATCGTTGGGCGCTTGCCCAAGCATTAATACCACGCCATTGAGGCTAACAATATTAATGTTGGTGTGATTTTTTAAACGGTCGTTATCCTCAATGGCAAGACCCGCCTTAATTTCAATGGCGTTATCGTCAATCTGAGTGCCGATAGTGCGGCGATCTGTGGCTGCCGTCACAGCACCTGCCGTCCCTGCTACAATGGCTGCAGCACAACCTTGGAGCAACAATACGCTACCAAGTACTAATAGGGTTTTCTTCATGAATGCTCATCCTGAGGGAATAAAGTTAAATCAATCAACTCACTGATGCAGTGGACGGAAAACAAATGGCTTTCCAAAATGCGGCTAGCGCGCTTTGCAGGGACTCTGATCTCAACGTCATTAGGCCCAAGCAAACCAGACACTTCACCACCATCATCACCCACCAATGCAATCACACGCATATCTTTGGTCAGCGCAGCCTCAATGGCTGCGATAATCGGCTTTTCATGACCTGATAGTGCCACCGCAAACAGCAAATCACCTTCATCAGCAAAGGCGCGTACTTGGCGGGCAAAAATATCATCGGCTTGCTGGGCTGAATCTAAGCTTAAGTGCACACTTTCATTGCTTAATGCGATAGCAGGTAGGCAAGGGCGCTCAGTTTCAAAAAAGTTAACCAAAATACCCGCAAAGTGATGCGCGATGCTTTGGCCGCTTTGATAACCGCAGCAAATCAGCTTGTTACCATTAATCAGGCTTTGGGCGATAGTGAGCGCCGCGCTTTCGAGTTGGGCAGGGAGTACTTCACCGGCTGCGATATGGGCTTGTATGCTTTCTGTGTATATCGATTTAATTGTATCTTGCATAGTCGGCGTCTAGCACATTCTTAATCCAATTGAATTGATTAGAATTTTGCCCATTTATTGCCACAAAGTCGACTCTTAAGGGGCAATTTTCTGTGCGATGACGCTGAAGGTAATGCTCAATGGTGCGCTGAATGCGCTCTAATTTGTGCTGGCTTAGCGCATAATCCGCGCCGCCATAATGATCGCTCTTACGGTATTTTACTTCGACAAAGACTAAGGTCTCACCGTCATGCATGATGAGATCAATTTCGCCAAATTTGCAGTGGTAATTACGAGCGTGGGATTTTAAACCTTGTTTGCGCAAGTAGTCTTCGGCTTCGCGTTCATAATGCTCTCCTTTATGCCGACTGTTTCGCCACGCGCCTCTTAGCCATGCCATGCTAAGCTCCTGATGTTAAACGGTCTTATAAGCTTATGCAGGCAATGGCATTTTTGCGAATGTGATTTTAAGGTCGCGCTGAAAAGGTCAAATCTAACAAGGTTGATTTAGGTGCAGGCGCATCGTCTTTTAAATTGCGTTTGATGATGTCGCGGTTACGGTACTGAGCCCATTGCAGGCGTCTTTGGATATAGCCGCTGTTGTCTAGCGATAAAGCCCCAGTGAGGCCTGCAAATTGTTTACCTTCTAGCGTTGCTAGCTGACGTAAATGCGGCACTAAGTTAACAGCATCCACACCCATTGCGAATAAGCGCTGGGCTAAATCAGGGGCTTCGTCATACAGCGCATCATAGTCTTTGCGCAGCCCAGGTTTTTGGTAGTTAAACGGCAGCATCCAAGGGATTTCCGTAAAGTATAAGCCGGCTAAATCACGCTTATCGGTTTTATCTGTGGCAAAGCTGTGGCTTTTAGAGCTGGCATACAGCGGAATTTTAGTGGCAAAGGTGCTCACATTCACATCAATAAATGGCTTCACCAAGCGAGTTTGAATGGCATCCCCTAAAATGTATATGGCGTCTATGTCTCTACGCGAGCGGGTTTCAGCATCCACTACTTTAGTAAAGAGGCTACGAATGCGTTTAATGCGGCGCTCTGACTGGCTGACTTCTAACACGCTTTTAATCGTGGCTTCCATGTCTTTACTGTTCTCATAAAACCCAATCAAAGGCTCAGAGTCAGTGTAAGTGCGCCACTGTTGGCTGAAATAGGCCGTTAAGCGTTCACCTGATGGCGTGCTTGGCGCTAAAACCAAAGGATTTTGATAGTCAGCTGCAACAAAGTGATGCACCCCTTGTTGAATTTCATGCTCAGGTGCTAAGGCAAAATAAAAGTGCTCTAATGACGTGCGGCTTTGCTCACTGGTATTAAGAATTAAGCTTGGGTAGTTTTGTAACAAATTGGCATCTTTTACCTTATTAAGGTGCTCTTTGATTAACGGTCCAATCACAAAGTCAGGATTAAACTCAGTGAGCGCCAACGAAATCTCACTGCTGCTTAATTGGCTATCAATAAAGCGGACTTCTTCAAAACTGTGACTATCAAGTGCAGCGGTCACTCCGCTTAACAGGTGCTGTGCCACATTCGCATAGCGTCCAGTTTGAGGGAGTAACACAGCTAAGCGATTGATCGTAAAAGGCGCTAACGACACCAACGCGACACGATCAGCCGGTAAAACCCGAGTGCCAGGGTGGTCTGGATAACGGCGCTGCCAATTATTGAGTGCTTGCTCAAGCGCGGTGGAGTCACCTAAATATACTTGCGTATACAAGGCTAAATTAACCCAACCTCGTTGGATTGCCGAGCCGGTATTCAGCTCATTGAGAGTGCTTTGCGGCAGTTTTTTTAAGGTTTGCCACAAAGTGGTGAGCAAAGCGTCATCCTCAAGGCTGTGCTTGTGTGCCGCCTCAGATGCGCGCATTAAAAATGGCATGGCCTGCGCAGTTTGCTGTTGTCCGAGATATACCTCACCCATGGCCAATTGATGCCAATAATACTGGTTAGGGTTAATGAGTTTATTTTGCACACCATCAAGTTGGCGTTTTGCGCGGGCAAACTGCCCAAGCTTTGCGTTTGCATAAGCTTGCAGTAGCGTGTTTTTAGTGCGATTTGAACCATCCCGACGATTTAAGTCAGTGATGATCTGATTCAGTAGCCCCCAGGCTTTTTCATCTAACGCGGCGTCTCTTGCGCTGTATAAAAGTTGGATGCGATCAGCACCGCGGCGCTTTGCTGCCTTATCAAACAAGGTGGCTGCCGTATTGATGTTGGTACTTGGTTCGGTGATTTCAGGCTGCGGTGTGAGTGGCTCTGGTTTTTTCACCTGCTTTGGGGTGCTGCCACAGGCGCTTAATAATCCGCATAAAAAGATAATACTTAATTTGAGTCGCACCCTGTTTTCCCAATACAATAAGGCTTTACAGCTAGTTTACTGACACTCTTGGGAGAGCTCAATGACAAATGGGGACAATTTAAGCACAATCGCGGAGCCAGGCACACTTTATGTGGTGGCGACCCCCATTGGTAATTTGGCAGATATTAGCCAAAGGGCGCTTGATACCCTCACTCAAGTTGATGTCATCGCCGCAGAAGACACCCGCCACACACAAAAGTTGCTCAGTCACTTTGGCATTAAAAACCGCACTTTGGCACTGCATGACCACAACGAGAAGCAAAAAGCACAATCACTTTTGGATTTACTCACTCAAGGTCAAAGCGTGGCGTTGGTCTCGGATGCCGGCACGCCACTGATAAGCGACCCTGGCTATGCACTGGTGAATTTATGCCGTAAGGCCGGTGCAACTGTGTCGCCAGTGCCGGGGGCTTGTGCTGCTATTGCTGCGGTTTCGTGTTCGGGTTTACCCACTGACCGTTTTCAATTTATTGGTTTTACGCCCGCTAAATCTCAGGCACGCCAGCAGTTTTTTACGGACGCAGTACAAAGCGGCATGACCACCATCATGTATGAAAGCACTCACCGCATTATGGCAAGCCTGAATGACTTAAAAACGGCCCTTGGGGATGCGCAGTCAGTGGTATTTGCAAAAGAGCTGACCAAAAGCTTTGAAACCTTTTTTAGTGGCACAGTGACTGAGCTTATCGCATTTTTAGAGGCTGAGCCGGCAAAGCAAAAAGGTGAGCTAGTGCTCATGCTACCCGCAGAAGTAAAAGCCGATGATGAGCTAAGCCCAGAAGTGAGCAAATTAATTGCCATTTTGGCTAAGGAAATGCCACTTAAAAAAGCCTGTGGTGTCGCGGCAGAATATTTTGGTCTTAAGAAAAACGGTCTTTTTAAAGCCTATACCGCAATTAATGGCCAGTAACCCTTCTGTTCTTATTGCTGCGCAGCTATAATGCGCGCCGAGTTGGCCAGATAATCGCTGCCTGTGACGAAAATGATCAGGGGGAGGAAAGTCCGGGCTCCACAGGGCAGGGTGCCAGCTAACGGCTGGGGGGCGCGAGCCTACGACAAGTGCAGCAGAGAGAAGACCGCCTAAGTTCGTAAGAACCGGTAAGGG
>JBGTXC010000090.1:0-9911 GCA_041937835.1 Alteromonadaceae bacterium
CAATAGGTTTTGCTCACTGCGTTCAATGGCCCAGGATGCTTACGGGTATCAATTCGCCCGCGCTGAAACCCACCTTTTATGGCGCCAAAGTAATAGCCTGGGCTAATGACGCCTGCGTTTTTCATGATGCGGTATTGCATAAAAGTGGCAAACCCTTCATTGAGCCACGCATGGGCTGGGTCAAGTTTGGGGATATAAAGATGCGCAAGTTCGTGGTAGACAGTCCAGTCACGGCGCATCTCTGGGACACGGCAATAGCCGCATAACGTCAGATGGATTTGATTATCGTTTAAGGTCTCACCGCGTTTTACTTCGCCCCATGGCACTAATTCTTGGGTGAGGTAATCAAAGGAAAGAGCAACCGTCAGTTCTTTTTGCTTTAAAGGGCCAAGAGCCTCTTGTGTGTGACTGAGCGCATCATTCAGCCAAGATGTCACCTCACCTTGTTTGCGTTGACTTTTATTTCCTTCAAATTCAATGGTGAGTGTCGTCTTTGCACTGAGCGCAACACTCATACTCATTAACAAGAGCAAAACGCAGAGCGTCGGGATGTGCACCACCCATTGGGTCTTTGGGTGTTTATAAATTGGGTATTTTGTTAAATCCAATCGGCTATTTGCCATTTTTTACCCTCAAGGTTTTTAAAAAAGAGTAAAACAATTTCGTCTTCGCCCTTTCTTAGGTATTATCGCCAAACAACAATAAAAGGAGCGCAAGTCGTGAGTGACGTAAACACTAATCAAACTTACGTTGCACCGGAAGCTAATAATAAAAATTACCTGTTTCCTCTGAGTGCAATGACCACTTTATTCTTTTTATGGGGTTTTATCACCGTCTTAAATGACGTGTTGATCCCACGCTTAAAAGCGGTCTTCGATCTTACTTTTACGGAAGCCATGCTGATCCAGTTTTGTTTCTTTAGTGCTTATTTCATTGTGTCACTGCCTGCTGGCTATTTGGTAAAGCGTTTTGGTTATAAAAATGGTGTTATCACGGGCTTAGTGATTGCAGCAGCAGGGTGCTTAATGTTCTACCCAGCCGCAGCGATTCAGCAGTATTGGATTTTCTTAAGTGCATTATTTGTACTTGCCTCAGGGGTTACTATCCTACAGGTGTCAGCAAACCCATATGTAGCAGCATTAGGTCCAGAAAAAACCGCCGCGAGCCGTTTAAACTTAGCACAAGCGATGAATTCACTGGGTACTACAGTAGGCCCTAAAGTGGGTTCGCTGTTGATTCTAGGTTCAGCCGGTACCTTAGCTGCTGAAGCCGCCGCAGATTCTGTGAAAATCCCATATTTAATTTTAGCCGCAGCGCTTTTAACCATTGCCGTCGTATTTGCTTGGTTAAAGCTACCTGAAATCACAGCACATAATGATCCGCAAGATGACGAAAAAATCACTGTACCTTTAACGCAAGCACCGCATTTGATCTTTGGTGTGCTAGCTATTTTCTTCTATGTGGGCGGCGAAGTTGCCATTGGTAGCTTTATGATCAACTACTTTGGTGAAGCGCACATTGGTGGTCTTTCAGAGCATGAAGCCGCAGCCTTACTGACCCTGTACTGGGGTGGTGCTATGGTTGGTCGCTTTATCGGATCTTACGTGATGCGCTTCATTGCACCTGCAACTGTGCTGCTAGTTAATGCCGTGACCGTGGTGTTATTACTTGTGATCACGACACAAACGTCGGGCACAGTGGCCATGTACTCAGTGCTAGCCATTGGTTTATTTAATTCAATCATGTTCCCAACGATTTTCACCTTGGCGATTGACTCGCTTGGGTCACAAACGTCGAAAGGCTCTGGTTGGTTATGCCTTGCAATTGTAGGTGGTGCGATTGTGCCTCTTATTCAAGGTGTGGTGGCCGATAGCGTTGCATTGCAAATCAGCTTCTTGGTGCCTGCGGTATGTTATGTCTACATTGCGTTCTATGGCTTTAAAGTACCGAGCATGACCAAAGTGTGGCAATCACGCATTAGCTAATCGCTAAAAAGTGAGTGAGTAAATTGATTTAAAAAAGCACCTTAGGGTGCTTTTTTTATGCCAGATGCCAGCATAGATGAAGAAACTTCAAAATTTACTTTTTGTTAACCTTGTTTTTAGGTAGTCTAAGTTTTAGCCAAACATGGGAAGTGCACTAATAATAAAAATACGGCAGTAACACGATGTTTCATTCTTTAAAATTTACCACCAAGATCACCTTAGCGTCGTCATTGGTGTTAATCGTCATCCTTGGCGTTTTTACCCTCAATAACATGATGTCCATGCAAAAACACACTGAGGAGCAGCTCAGTAGTATGTTGGTGGATGTTTCACAATCCGCGTCGAATAACATTGCCCAATGGCTTAACGGTAAAATGCGTGTGGTGCAAGCTGTGGTAACCAGCTATCAAAGCCAAGACGATGAAACCTTAAAACACGTGCAATTAGCTAATGAGGCTGGCAACTTTAAAAATACCTATGTGGCGAAAGCCGATGGCACCTTCATTTTGGACGACCCAAGCATAGTGTTACCGGATGACTACAATGCGACCACCCGTCCTTGGTATCAATTAGCAAGCCGCACCAATGCTGCCACCTTTACTGCGCCTTACATAGATGCCACCACCTTTGACTTTACAATTTCAGCTGTCGTACCGATCCGCCGTAATGGCACCCTGTATGGTGTCGCCGGCGCTGACATCGACATGCGCACCATCAACGACATAGTGAACAGCATCGACTTTTTAGGTGTTGGTTACGGTTTTTTAATTAATGACGAGCGTAAAATTCTCGCCCACCCAAATAAAGCGCTCAACGACAAGCCGCTAAATGAGTTATTTAAAGGCCAAGTGCAACTTCGCCCTGAGTTTCAAAAAGTGGATCTTGAGGGCAAGCCGTATTTGGTAAGCTTTGTAAAAATTCAAGGCATAGATCAAGTAGACTGGTATTTAGGTGTGCTGGTGGATGAAACGGCCGCGTTTGCGCCTGTAAGCAGTTTTAAAACCATGGCGCTTGTGTATTTATTGCTTGGCACCGTGGTGACTGTGGTGATGATGCAGCTGACCTTGAGATACTTGATGAAACCTATGTACCGTGTGATGGATGCCATTGCCAACATTGCGCGTGGGGAAGGGGACTTAACACAGCGTTTAACCGTTGAAAACGATGATGAATTTGGCACCTTATCTAAGTACTTCAATGAGTTTATAGACAAAATCCACAGCTCCATTGTACAGGTGCGTGATACCACACTGGCTATCGAGCATTCGGTAGAAAGCTTAGTGGATACCACTGAGTCCACCCTTAACATGTATCAAGAGCAAACTAAGCGCACTGATAACGTGGCCTCAGCCATTAACCAGTTATCTTCGTCTGCGGTGGAAATTGAAACCAATGCTAAGCACGCCAGTGAGCTTGCCTCTAAAGCCAATAACGAATCTGACGCGTCGCAAACGGCATTAAATGAAAACATTGCTGCCATTAATCACTTGTCTAGCAAAATTAAAGACGCTCAAACTAAAGTGGACAGCCTTAACCAACATACCAGCAGCATTGGTCAAATATTAGAGGTGATCAAAGGGGTCAGTGAGCAAACCAACTTACTCGCCCTCAATGCGGCCATTGAAGCGGCACGCGCTGGCGAAGCTGGCAGAGGCTTTGCGGTGGTGGCTGATGAAGTGAGGCAGTTAGCGCAGCGCACGCAAGATTCCACCAAAGAAATTGAAGACACCATAGCCCAGTTACAATCTGGCTCTTCCGTAGCGGCACAAGTGATGACGCAATCAGAGCAAGACTCACACAATTCTGTGAATTCTGCGCAGCAAGCGGGTGTGAAAATGGTGGACGTTTCAAGCTCGATCACGCACATTGATGAAGTCAACCTGGCGGTGGCTTCCGCTACAGGTGAGCAAAATCAGGTGATCCAAACCTTAGACAGCGACATTCACTCTATAAACACCATGACTAGTCAAGGCAAAGAGAACCTGACGCAAACCTTGAGTGAATGCCAAAAACTCAAACAAGAGTTTATCGAGCTCGAAAACATGGTATTGAGGTTTAAAGTGTGATGGTGAAGCTGTTTAGTTATGGCACCTTACAAAAACCTCAAGTACAAAAGAGCCAGTTTGGGCGCCTACTTGAGGGTACACCCGATGTATTAACGGGTTACCGAGTAGCGCTTGTAAAAATTGAAGACGCAGCTGTCTTAGCTGCCAGTGAGCAAAGTGAACACCCAATCCTAGTGCCTTCAGATAACCCAGAAGACACAGTATCCGGCACCCTGTTTGTGCTTACAGAAACCGAGTTAGACAAAGCCGATGCCTATGAAGTAGATGACTACGTGCGCAAGGACGTGACGTTAGCATCTGGGCAGCGTGCTTTTGTGTATGTCGCTAAAGCCCCCTAGGGGCTTGGTGGCTGTTCGTCCCCTTGCCAACTGAGTTTGTTCCTTCCTGTGTCCTTAGCATGATAAAGAGCGCGATCGGCACGCTTCATATCGTGCTCAAAGGTGCTGTACTCACCGTTATCGTCAGGGTGAGTGAGTGACGCCCCTATGCTCACTGTAATGCTCAAGCGGTGTTTTTCTGCTTTTAACGGTGTGGTTTCTATAGTCTGGCGTAACTTATTTAATAGTTTAGAAGCGTAGTTTTTAGATTTAGTGCTTAATAACAAACCAAACTCTTCTCCCCCTAAACGGGCAATGAAATCATCCGAGCGAATGGCGTCTTTCAAAATGTTGGCAATAAAGACCAAGGCGATGTCACCAATGTGGTGGCCGTACTTATCATTAATTTGTTTAAAGTGATCTATGTCTATGATTGCAATACACCCAATCGGATGCGAAAAACTGTGTGGCTTAGTGATGTGCCCAATAAACGCACGGCGGTTTGCAAGCCCAGTGAGGGCATCCGTTTGTGCCATGGTTTTGAGTTTGTTTTCTGCTTGTTTGCGGGCTTTTTCTGCCTCAACGGCATAGAACATGGCGCCTAACGTGTCGATTAAGGGTTGTAAAAAGTTAGCGTCTTCAAAGGTGTAATCTGTGGCTTTATTGGCAAGGCCAATCATGCCGAGGGTTTCCCCTTTTAGTTTAATGGGCAGCCCCATAAAGCGGCGTAAAAAAGGGTGACCTTCTGGGGTTCCGCGCGACGCAGGATGATTATGAGGGTCGTTCGCAATCACAATTTCGCCACTGGTGACCACATGACCAAATAAATTTTCTAAATTAGTAAAGCGCAATTGGCCCTTCTCAAAGAGCTCGTAGAGTTCATCTGTGGTTTTACTCCAGCTGATGTTAGTGATGGCGTGAATGAGTAAAGAGGGCTGGCCTTCAAATAACTCACATTGCCCCAGCAAGCCAAATTCACTTTGTGCCACTTCCAACATGTCATCAAACATCATAGAGCAAGCGGTGCGTAAATCTTGCTCTTGCAAAAACAATGTCTGGGTACGGTTGATAAAAAGCAGTAAATCATGGTTACGTTGCTCTTTAATTTCAGCCACTTTTCTATCTGTGATGTCCCTTAACGTGCCTGCCGCCCGAGTGACTTTATCACCCACTTTTTCGATGATGCGGCCGTAGCCTTCTACCCACACCCAATGCCCATCACTGTGGCGCATCCGGTACTCACAATTAAAGGCGCCTTCCCCTTGCTTAACGTATTGACGCATTTCACGTAGCACATGCACACGATCGGCAGGGTGAATTAAAGACTCCCAAAAGCGAATACTGGTATCAAATTGATCTGGATTTAAACCAAACATCTCACACCAACGGGTGTTGACTTGATTGATGTCTTGCTCAACATGCCAATCCCACGTACCTAAGCCCGATGCCGCGATCAAGGTACGCATTTGCTTGTTATCCGAGAGCAGCTTTTGCTGCATAAAGTGATTGCGGCCGTTATCAAATATCACTGCCTGCACAGCCAAAAGCTTCCCAGTATCATCAAAAAAAGCGCTGCTTAAATGCTTAACCCAGGTCACTTGCCCTTTATCGCTTATCAAGCGGTACTCACATTCACATTGAGGCACACCTTGCTTGTGGTTATTTAAAGTAAAGGCAAATTGCTCAAAGTCTGCTTTATGTATTGCACGCATAAACAGCTGGTGGCCAGACTTTTGCTGTAAGTTTTGTTGCCCAATAAAGCGTGAAAAGTTATCAGAGACAAAAGTGATTTCAGGTTTTGGATCCATTTGCCAACGAATGAGGGACGCGGCATTGAGATTGAGTAAATGGGACTCTTCTTCGGTTTTGACATGATCGGATATCAAACTAATGCATTGGCTCATGTGCTGAGACAAGCGCTCTAAAAAAGCCACATGCTGCTTGCTCATGCCGCGAGGTTTAGTATCTAAAATACACAAAGAGCCAACGGCCACATCCTCTAAAATAAAGGGCACACCGGTAAAAAATTGGATGCCTTTATTTTTGGCAAACGTATTACTGCTAAAAAATGCGTCTTGGCTAATGTCTTCCAGCACTATGGGGGTGTTTTGTTCAATCACAAAATTACAGAACGCGCCTTGGCGTGCTGTGCGCTCTTCTTTAACGCCAAACTTTGCTTTAAACCATAAAGTATCCCCATCCGCGACTGTTAAAAGCGCGGATGGCACATCAAACATGGCTGCGATGGTGGCAATGAACTCGTTTAATACATGATCATAAAAATGTTCATGCAAACGGTATTTTGTAATGAGGTTTTGCCGAGTTGCAAATGACATAAAACATGAATAAATGGATTTGCTTAAATATAGACCACAGCACGCATTTTTTAGCAAAAAATGAACCTAATGAAGCATTTACCTTTTATTACATTCCATCACAAAAAAAAGTCCAAAAAACTGGCTATATTTTAGTTACTACACTAAGTTCATTATTCGTACAAACTAATAGTAATCTATTAGAAAAAGCAGGAAGTATCATTTCATTCTAAGGAAAGAGCCATGAAATCCCGTCTTGCCTACGTGCTCAGGAGCACGCGCAATCCCTCTGATACGGCAATGTTAATAAAGATGTTGGATACTTTGTCCATCCAGGCTTTTGTTGAAGACCGTTTACCGAACGAAAACCACTACAACAAATTTGATATCTACTTAGTGCAATGCAAAGACAACTGGCGCGATTTAATGCCTGAGTCCATTTTGTCTTTGGCGGTTGATAAGCCCGTGGTGCTCTTTGGCGCAAAATCCGATTCCCTCAATGAGCAAACCCTATTGATGGCTGGTATTAAAGGGGCGTTTTACACTGACGATACCCCAGAAACCGTTTTAAAAGGTGTACGCTCTGTACTCGAAGGGGAGTTGTGGTTCAAAAGACGCAGTTTATCCCTTGCCTTTATGCGTTTACTCACGCATTTAACGCCCTCTATCCGTCCTGAAATGAGTCATGAAAACGAAGCACTGGAAAGTCTCACCAAACGGGAAAAAACGGTGATCAAGCTACTCGCGCAAGGAGCAAAAAATCGTGATATTGCTGAGCAACTTAACATCAGCGATCACACGGTGAAAACACATATTTACAGCGCTTTTCGTAAAACCCATTCGCGTAACCGGATTGAATTAATGAACTGGGCGCAACGTTTTTTACCCATCGCCAATATCAGCTAATTACATGCTCGCTAAAGGATTAGAACATGCGCATTTCCATTTTTGGCACAGGCTATGTGGGCCTTGTGCAAGGCGCAACACTTGCAGAAGTTGGTAACCAAGTTGTTTGTGTTGATTTAGACAAACATAAAGTGGCACGGCTAAATCAAGGTGACGTGCCCTTATATGAACCCGGGCTTGAGCCTTTAGTAAACGATTTAAAAGCCCAAAACCTGATAGATTTCACCACAGATACACAGCATGCTATTGCGCATGCATCCCTTTATTTTGTTGCTGTTGGTACACCCCAAGGGCCAGAAGGGGATGCCGACTTAAGTGCGGTAAGGGCTGTGTGCGAGTCCATTGCCCAACATGTCAAACACGACTTCACTTTAGTGCTTAAATCCACAGTGCCGCTTGGCACGAATGCGTGGGTCACCCAATTTTTAACCCATGCATTAGCGGGTAAACGCATTCAGTTTTCTGTGATTTCAAACCCGGAATTTTTAAAAGAAGGGGCGGCGCTTGCTGATTGCAGAAAACCCGATCGGATTATTTTAGGGGGTGAGCCTGGGCCTGCCACGGCGTTACTTGAAAAAGTGTATGCGCCATTTAATCGCAATCATCAACGTGTGATTGTGATGAGCCCTGAAAGCGCGGAACTCACAAAATACGCCTCAAACTGCATGCTTGCCACAAAAATCAGTTTTATGAATGAACTCTCTCGCCTTGCTGAAAAAGTAGGCGCGGACATTGAAGCCGTGCGCCAAGGCATGGGGGCTGATCCGCGCATTGGCTACCATTTTATCTATCCAGGGTGTGGCTATGGTGGCTCGTGTTTTCCAAAAGATGTGAACGCTTTGATCGCATCGGGCAGTCAATATGATGAAAACTTACCCATTATGCGAGCAGTGCATGCTACGAATGATCGTCAAAAAGCATGGCTATTTGAAAAAGTGAAGGCCTGTTTTAATTCAGAGCTAAAAGGGAAACGCATCGCAGTGTGGGGGTTGGCATTTAAACCAAACACGGATGACTTACGTGAAGCGCCCAGTTTAACCCTCATTAATGGCTTATTAGAAGAAGGTGCCAGTGTGCAAGGCTTTGATCCTGAAGCGATGGAACAAGCACAAGCATATTTTGATTTTCATCCTGCTTTAACTTTGTTTGGCACCAAAGAAGCCGCCTTGAAAGGTGCTGATGCATTAGTGATCTGCACTGAATGGCAAATTTTCAGAACCTTGTCATTAGAGACACTCCGCAGTCAAATGCGCAGCGCCAACATCATTGATGGGCGAAACATGTATGACTTGTCATTGTTCGAAGGAACTGAGTTTTATTACAACAGCATTGGCAGGCCATCAGTAGGCAGCCCTGATATGCAGATAGCGAGAGACTGATGACCATATTAGTAACCGGTGTAGCGGGGTTTATTGGCCATGCGTTAGCCAAGCAACTGTTAGATGAAGGGCTACATGTGGTGGGCATTGATAACCTCAATGACTACTACGATGTGAACTTAAAGCACCTGCGTTTAGATGAGCTAACACCACACCCACATTTCACTTTTCATCATGTAGATCTGGTGGAAAGTGATGATGTGATGAGCTTGATGAGCCAAATACGTCCTTTGTATGTTGTGCATCTTGCTGCGCAAGCGGGAGTACGGTTTTCACTTGAGCAACCAAGGCAATACATAGACGCAAACATAGTTGGTACCTTTAATCTCCTAGAGGCTTGCAGGCAGTTCCCTGTTGAGCATGCCTTATTCGCATCAAGTTCCAGCGTTTATGGCCAACGTGCTCACACTGCTTTTAAAGAATCAGACTCAACGGATAGACCAGCCTCATTATATGCCGCCTCTAAAAAATCAGTTGAAGCCATGGCGGCAAGTTACAGTGCGCTTTATCACATTCCTATCAGTGCTTTGCGTTTTTTTACAGTCTATGGGCCTTTTGGTCGCCCAGACATGGCGCCCTTTAAATTTGCTAAAGCCATCATGAATGGCGACACCATAGATGTGTATAACCACGGCAAAATGCAGCGCGATTTTACGTTCATCTCAGACATCACCACGGCTATGAGTTGTTTGTTAAGGCACCCACCAAGTCAAAAACAACAGCATTTTGATGTGTTTAATATCGGCCGCGGCAAGCCAGTGGGATTAATGACGTTCATTGAATTACTCGAAAATGCGCTGGGTAAAAAAGCTAATAAGCGTTTTTTACCAATGCAAGCAGGGGATGTGGTTACGACCTTTGCAGATTGTACAAAATTAAGTGATAAGATAAACCTTAAGCCAATCATTAACTTAGAAGAAGGCATTGGAAAGTTCGCCGATTG
>JBGTXC010000091.1:0-9800 GCA_041937835.1 Alteromonadaceae bacterium
ATGCCATCACACACTTTTATGATGAAAAATCAGCCCTAGCGGATGTAAGTATCAGCCTTAAAAGCGGTGAAGTACTTGCTTTACTCGGTGAAAACGGTGCCGGTAAAACCACGTTAATTAACACGCTTTTGGGTGTGCTCAAGCCTGACTCTGGCAAAGCCAGTATCAAAGGTTTTGATGTGTGTTCAAGCAAGGTAAAAATACACCGTGCAGCCATGTTACAAGTGGCTAATTTACCGGACACACTCACTATCAAAGAGCACATTCGTTTATTTCAAAGCTATTACCTAAATCCATTACCTATTGAAGAAGTACTCAAGCTCAGCCGTTTAGAGGCAATCGCAACACGACGCAGCAAGAACCTCTCAGGCGGTGAAAAACAGCGTTTAATGTTTGCCCTAGCCATATGCGGTAACACTGACGTGTTGTTTTTAGATGAACCCAGTGTGGGTATGGATGTCAGTACCAGACGACAAATGTGGCACGCCATTGAAGCTTTAAAAGCCAAAGGCAAAGCGATTTTACTCACCACCCATTACTTAGATGAAGCGGATGTATTGGCCGATAAGATTGCCATATTGCACCTAGGCAAGCTTTTACATCAAGGGACTAAAAAGGATGTAAAAGCACTTACCACAGGGGGCACCATTCACTGCCACTGTGAATTATCTGCAGCTGTGATTGCATCACTGCCTGATGTGACGGCCGTAAAGGAGCAAAATGCACTATTTGAAATCACCACTCGGGATGTGAATACCACTTTGAGTGCACTACAGGCAAAATCCGCCAACATCAGTCAACTTAATGTGACCAGCGCCACTTTAGAGCAAGTGTTACACCTATTCACCCAACCAATTTATGACATGGAGTGTGCATCATGAACGCATTCAACACACTAACCTTTAATGCCATCACCACGGAAATCAGTATGGAGTGGCGTAAAACCTTACGGCAAATGGCTTTTACCTTGCCAGCGTTATTGTTTCCTTTAATGTTTTACTTGTTTTTTGGTGTTGTGTTTTCTAAATCCACAGATCAAGCGGCGTACATGATGGTAACCTACGGGGTGTTTGGCATTATTGGGCCTGCGCTCTTTTCGTTTGGTGTTGGCCTTGCGGTTGAACGTGGGCAAGGTTGGTTTGCTTTAAAACAAGCATCTCCAATGCCTGCTTCTGCCATGATACTGGCTAGAACATCCGTAGCAATTGGCTTTGCCGCTGTGATTGTGCTGTGTTTATTTGCCATTGGTCATTTTTTGGGAGGAGTCACCCTTCCCTCAAGTGCGTGGGTTAACTTATTTGTTGTGCTGTTATTAGGGGCAATTCCATTTTGCTTTGTTGGTTTATGTTTTGGTTTGTTTTTACCTGCAAATAGCGCAGCGGCCATTGTTAATTTGATTTACTTGCCAACGGCATTTTTATCAGGGCTTTGGATCCCCATTTTTTTGTTACCTGAGGCAATTGCAACCATTGCACAAGTGCTTGCCCCATATCATCTAGCACAACTGGCACTTGATGCCGCACAGGTGATGCCAAGTGAGTCTTTTAAAACCCATGTAATCTTTATGCTCGGCTTTACCTTACTCATGTTCCTGATTACAGTAAGTCTCTACAATAAAAAGAGAAACTAGCCAGATGCGCCAACTGTTAAAGCGGCTCGATGCCCTGCTTTTACCCGCAGACAGGGAAGGAAAATACCTTCCCTATCTGCTTTTAAGTTACCTTGTGTTGTTTTTTATTCCTGTGCTTATTGGGCAAAGCGCGCCTTGGCACTTAAGTGTGATGGTAATCAGCACCTTGGTCTTTTTGGGGCTTTATTTTCATGCATACCATGCCACAGGAAATGGCATTATTTGGCATATGAGTGGGATGTGCGTACTCGCCTTTGTGCTGGCATTATCCATACCTACTTCTTCGGTGTTTATTGTGTATGCCTGTGCGTTTTGTATGGCATTGCCAAAGCTTAAACATCAATATGCAGCCCTTGGTGGGATACTAGCTGCCACGGCGGTTGTGAGTCTGATATTAAAGCCTGATGTTTATTTTTATTTACCTGCGCTCTTTTTTGGCGCCATTGTTGGCCTTTTAAACATCAACCAAAAGCAGTTAAACGCGAAAGCTAAAGCATTAAAGTTGTCACAAGACGAAGTGAAAAAATTAGCCACTGTGACAGAGCGTGAACGCATTGCCAGAGACTTACACGATGCTATCGGCCACCAATTATCAGCCATCGCACTTAAAGCTGAACTAGCAGAGACACTTTGCGATCATGATACGGAAAAAGCCAAAAGCATCATGCAACAAGTTCATACCATGTCGCGCACCACATTAAAAGAAGTGCGAGAAGTGGTGAGTAATTATCATGCCGCAAATTTTGAAGAAACCTTAGTGCACATTAAAGCTCTTTTACAATTACAAGAAATAGAGGTTGTATGCGAGGTTGCTTCAACTGATTTTTCTCACGCACAAGAGCAAACCTTGTGTTTTATTTTAAAAGAGGCTGTGACCAACATAGTCAAACATGCCAGTGCCACCGAAGTCAGCTTGAAACTGGAGATAATAAAAGATCACTTTGTACTTAGTATCAAAGACAATGGCAGTGGGTTTAGTGCCAAGGGTTTACAAGGTAACGGCTTAGCTTCCATTCAAAAGCGTGCAGAGCTTTTAGATGGCTCATTACAAATTAATCAAAACGCAGGCTCTGAAATCCTGGTAAGGATACCGAAATGATCCGATTTATTTTAGTCGAAGACCAAACCTTACTGCGCGAGGCTTTATCACAATTACTTGATTTACAGCCGGATTTTCAATGTCTCGCCACTTTTGAAGACGGACAAGAGGCATTAACTTGGTTAGATGCACAAACTGAAGCGCCAGATTTGTTACTCACAGACATTGAAATGCCAAACCTTACCGGTATCGAACTTGCTGAAACGTTAAAAGCCAGCTACCACCCTACCAAACGTGTTGTACTCACCACCTTTGCTCGGGCCGGTTACTTACGTCGTGCTATGGATGCAGGCGTAGTAGGTTATTTATTAAAAGATACGCCAACGGATGAGCTCAGCGATGCACTAAGGAAAATTAACGCTGGGCGAAAAGTGATTGCCCCAGAACTCATGGCAAACTCTTGGATGGAGCAAGATCCATTAACAGACAAAGAGCGAAAAGCACTCCGACTAGCCCACCAAGGGTTATCTACAGAGCAAATTGCTGAAACGCTTTTTTTATCACAAGGCACTATACGTAATTATTTATCCAATGCGGCCACTAAATTACACGCCCAAAATCGAGTGGATGCCGCAAGGATCGCACATCAAAATGGTTGGTTATAAAAGAGGGATACTTAAGTGTCTTTATAGGCAGCTTTAAAAACCCACTTGATCGGTCTTGTTCACTCGCTCTAAACACAACACACCGTTTTAAAAAATTAATACGATGGAATTCTAGAGAGTGTGTCTTCTTAGTCCTATTAGAATGCTGCTGGATAAAAGATTTTTGACAATCACGAATGCAAAGATAAAGGTGCCCCACTCTTTATGATCAGCACCCAGTTAGGTATGCTCTTTTTAAGTTGCTGAGGTGGGATCACTCTCACTTATAGTACGATGTGTTCTTTTGGAGATGAGATGACAAACTTTAAAGTGGTACCGCCTACCACCAAAGTCTATTGCGATGAACGCGGTGAAGGTTGGACGTTAACAGGCATCACCCATATCGATGAAAAAACCTCTGTGATGTTTAATGGGGTTCGCTACACCATAGACGCACGCCATGTAGTTGATGTATTACTCCCTAATTACTTAAAACGTCAGCCGCAGGATGCTTTATAAAGTAAACATTAAAAAAGGCGCTCACTGAGCGCCTTTTTATTATCGCATGTGGCGTAACGCCTCAATGCGTGCATCTAGCGGTGGGTGCGAGCTAAAGAGCTCAGCAATGCCCTTACCTGAGGCAATACCAAATGCCATCATAGAGCCATCTAATTGGCTTGGGTAATTCGCTTTTAAGCGCTCAAGTGCCGCTTGCATTTTATGTGCGCCCACCAGCTGTGCAGCGCCCGCATCAGCAGCAAACTCACGTTTACGGCTAAAGTAAGCCACAACCATAGACGCCAAGAATCCAAACAGAATTTGGAAAATGATGTCGAAAACAAAGTAAGTCCACGAATGGCCACCCGACTCTTCATCATTGCCTGATAAAAAGTTATCAACGATCCCGGCTAAGATTTTTGAAATAAAAATCACAAAGGTATTTACCACACCTTGGATGAGCGTTAAGGTGACCATGTCACCATTGGCAACGTGCGCCACTTCGTGCGCAAGTACAGCTTCCGCTTCGTCTTGCGACATGTTGTGAAGTAGCCCTGTGCTAACCGCAACCAAGGAGTTGTTTTTACTGGGGCCTGTGGCAAACGCGTTCATTTCTGGGCTGTCATAAATGGCAACCTCAGGCATGTTTACACCCGCTTGTGCCGCTTGGCGTTTTACTGTTTCAACCAGCCAGTATTCGGTTTCGTTCCGTGGTGATGAAATGACATACGCGCCGGTGGAGCGTTTTGCCATCCATTTCGACATAAACAGTGAAATAAAAGCGCCACCAAAACCAAACACAGCAGCGATCAACATAATGCCACCGGTTGAACCAAATTTAAGCCCAAGCGCTGCCATTAACACATTCAAAACCACACCGAGCACCAGCATGATGGCAAGGTTAGTGATCAAGAACAATGCAATACGTTTCATATTATCCTCATTACAGTGTGAAACTTACAAAGTGATAGTGTGAATAATGCCTACAACCACTTTGAAAACGCCACATTATTTTTAAGTAATATATGGTGTGTTACGTGGGCTTCAAGCTTTTCGATGAGAAAATTAGTGACAAAATGTGTCAGTTGTTTAAATGGTGACCAAGTCCATAGGCTTTGAGTAAACTTGGGTAGACTTGCAGCTTAGGCACCCCTTCTGTGTAAGGTGCTTTTGCTAAAATCGGCACTGTCATACGGGCAATTAAACTTTCTAAGTTATCTTGCTGGGCATCCATGTCTGGATCAACAAAATTAGCCACCCACCCCACTACAGGTACACCATCTGCCTTAAGTGCTTCTAAGGTGAGTAACGCATGGTTTATACAGCCTAGGCGCATACCAACCACTAAAATAACGCCAGCGTGTGTGGCTTTTGCAAAATCAGAAAAATACTCAGTGTCATTCAGTGGCACACGCCAACCACCCGCCCCTTCAATAAAGAGTAAATCCGCGTCTTTTTCACATATGGCGTGGTAATGCGGCATCAGTTTTGCCACACCCAATGTCATGCCTTCTTCTTTGGCAGCAATGTGTGGCGCAATCGCTTTAGCAAAGGCAAACGGGTTAACGTCTTCATAGGTAACATTAATATTGCCGCTTTCGATTAAGCTGAGCGCATCCGTGTTAACTAAATTACCAAACGCTTCTTCACAGCCAGATGCAATGGGCTTAAACCCCACTACTTTTTGCTTGTGCTGTTTTGCGAGCTTCATAAGTAAAGAAGTAACGTGAGTTTTGCCTACTTCCGTGTCTGTGCCTGTGATAAAAAATTGCTTCATTTTTTTAAAACCATATAAAGCACCTGATAATGGGTGCAGTAAAGTGCTTGATTGTCGGTGCTTTCCCTTGCCTCTGGGTAGGCATTTAATAAGGCGTGATACGCTGATTTTGCCAAAGGCGCCGGTTTTGCACAGCCACTTGCGCCAATGGCATTAATAGAGGCAATCGCCGCTCTGGCTGAAATGAAAGTGTCACATAAAGTCAGCAATTTGGCATCAAGTAACTGAAACCCCGCCAGTTTTGCCGCACTTTTTGCATGTTGCTCGCTTACATACGGGTGGCACTGCTCGTTAAGGTTGGCGGCCAGTTGGGCTCTTTTAAGCTCAGGTAAAGTGCCTTCAACAAGGACGGTGACCGCAAGTAAGCCGTTTTCTTCAAGCGCGTGGTAGCAACGGCCAAATAACACACTCAAATTTTGGCTCCATTGCATGGCAAAATTACTGTAGATCAGTGACGCGGATGCGCTTTGAAGTGGCAGAGTATCCATGTCCGCTAAGAGTACATCCCCGTATTGACGCGCTTCTTTTAACATCCCTGGGCTGATATCTAACCCAAGTGGGTCAAACCCGAGTTCATTGAGTTTTAAAAGTGCCTCACCTGGGCCTGTGCCAATATCAAGAGCGCGCCCAGAAAGCGTGCCTAAGTGGGGCTCTAACATACTAAACAGTGTTTGCTGCGCAACTTTTTGCACTTTTGCGTGCTCAGTATATTGTTTGGCTTTTTGTGAAAAGCGTTTAGCCACTTGGTGTTTATTCATCATAAAGTGTGCTCTTCTAACGCATCTAACAAGGCGGTGATGTCGTCATCACTGTGATCGGCGTGTAAGGAAATCCGAAGCCTTGCCGTATTAAACTGCACTGTGGGTGGGCGAATAGCACCAACGAGTATACCTTTTGCTTGTAATGCTGCTTGGGCCTGCATCACAGCATCCGCTGAGCCTAAGACACAGGCTTGAACTGGGCTTTTTGAATCAAGCATGGGTAATTTGCGTGCCTTTGCCCCTTCTCGAAAAGTGACAATCACGTTTTTTAAACGCAAACGGGCTGTCGTTGCGTTTTTAAATGCCTCAAAACGGGCAAGTAACCCTTTGGCAAGCACAGGTGGCATATGAGTGGAGTAAATATACTCTCGGTTTGTTTGCAGTAAAAAGTCACGAAGTGAGCGACTCAGTAACACCACAGCACCACTTGCACCAAATGCTTTACCAAGCGGCATTATGGTGATTTCAGGCTTATGCGCTAATGCCTCAACCATACTCAGTTGCCCGTGATAATCACTAGCCACACAGTGTATGGTCCCAAGCCCGTGAGCATCATCTAACAACACCCAAGCATTATGCGTTTTCGCCAGAGCCATAATGTCTTTAATGGGGGCACTGTCGCCATCCATAGAAAACACCGATTCCGTGACAATGAGTTTATGTTTGGCTTTACTTTGCTCAAGCAAAGTCCGTAAGTGGCTCATGCTATTGTGCTTAAAACGCTTTAGTGGGGCTTCAGCGGTCAGTGCACCATCAATGATACTGGCATGCGCAAGCTTATCGGCAAAAATACACCCTGCGTTATTTTGCATCAGGGCCTTTATCACACTGTGATTAGCACTAAAGCCTGACTGCATTAAAAGTGCATCTTCATAACCAAAGCAGTGTGCAAAAGCACGCTCTACTTCACGGTGAGTAGTGTGATATCCACTGACTAAAGCAGAGCCGCCAGCTCCAAGTGCCCCTTCAAGGCGAAGCGTTTGTTTAGCAAGGCCTAGGTAATCGTTACTGGCAAAATCACGCAGTGTCGCGTTTTCATCGAACACCTTTTGACTGCGGAGAAGCCCATCATCGCTGCGGGCTTTTATCTGCTCAGCAATGTATTCAAACGCCAAAATTAAGCCTCATAAAAGAGTTCAGCGGATTGAGCATCTGCAATTTGGCTTGAAAGAGATGCCGCATGCGCTTCATCTGAGTAGTCATGGCGTGTTTCAGGCGCCATGCCCAGCTTCTTAATAAGTTGCATGTCCGCATCTTGCTCAGGGTTTTCTGTGGTTAGGAGTTTATCGCCATAGAAAATGGAATTAGCACCGGCAAAAAAGCACATAGATTGCATTTGCTCATTCATGCTTGAGCGCCCTGCCGATAATCGCACGTAACTTTTTGGCATCATGATACGGGCAGTGGCTATGGTACGAATAAAATCAAAGTGATCTAAGTCATCCACATTTTCAAGAGGCGTGCCTTTTACTTTCACTAGCATGTTAATTGGCACACTCTCTGGCTGCTTCGGTAAATTGGCAAGCTGCTGTAATAAACCAAAACGGTCTTTGGCTTGCTCGCCCATACCGACAATCCCGCCTGAGCACACTTTCATGCCCGCGTTACGAACGTGATCTAGCGTGTCTAAACGGTCTTGATAGGTACGCGTGGTAATAATTTGCTGATAATACTCAGCCGAGGTATCTAGATTATGGTTATAGTAATCAAGCCCTGCCGCTTGTAACTGTTTGGCTTTGTCTTCGTCTAATTTGCCAAGCGTCATGCAAGTTTCAAGGCCAAGAGCACGGACCCCTTTTACCATCTCTGTGATGTAAGGCATGTCTCTGTCTTTTGGATCTGACCATGCCGCACCCATACAAAAACGTGTTGCACCTTTACTTTTTGCCGCTTCTGCTTGTTTCAGTACTTTTTCAACTTCAAGCAAACGTTCACGTTCAAGATCCGTCTTGTAATGCCCTGATTGCGGGCAGTACTTACAGTCTTCAGGGCAAGCACCGGTTTTGATTGATAACAAGGTGGAGATTTGCACTTGGTTAGGATCAAAATTCGTGCGGTGCACGCTTTGTGCTAAAAACAGCAAGTCATTAAAAGGTAAATTGAATAAGGCTTTTACTTGCTCAATTGTCCAATCCTGTCGTGGTGAAAGGTAGTCCGATGCGACTAATGAAACCATGTTTTACTCGTTATTATTGTGTTTAAAAACAGATGCAGCTAGTCTATGTTGCCCTCTGAAGTTGTCAACCAATCGTACGCACACAAGGTATACAAGTGGATAAAAATAACACAATCGACACCTGGTTTGACCAGCAGCACCTTTGGCATCCCTATACCTCCATGGCGGATCCATTGCCTGCATACCCAGTGACACACGCGTATCAAAACCGTATCGTGCTTGAAGATGGCCAAGAACTCATCGATGGTATGGCGTCTTGGTGGAGTGCTGTGCACGGCTATCAAGTACCTGAATTAAATAAGGCGGCCTCTGAGCAGCTCAATCAAATGAGCCATGTGATGTTTGGTGGGCTTACGCATGAACCTGCCATCAAGCTAGGTAAACAGCTACTGAAAATGGTTCCCAAAGGACTTGAACATATTTTCTATGCTGACAGTGGCTCTGTCAGTGTGGAAGTGGCACTAAAAATGGCGATTCAGTACCACGTAAGCCAAGGCAACCCAGAAAAACACACCATGATGACGGTACGTAAAGGCTACCATGGTGATACCTTTGCAGCGATGAGTGTGACAGATCCAAGTGGCAGCATGCACAGTTTATATCAAGGTCTAGTGCCACAGCATGTGTTTATTGATGCACCTAAAAGCCCTTTTGATGGTGCGTTTTGCCAAGAAGAAAAGGCGTATTTAGAAGCCCATTTTAAAGCAAATCACCATCACATTGCGGCATTTATCATTGAGCCAATAGTGCAAAACGCAGGTGGCATGAACTTTTACCACCCTGAATACCTAAGTACAGTGCGTGCCTTGTGCGATAAATACAATGTGCTGTTGATTTTAGATGAAATTGCCACTGGCTTTGGCAGGACAGGAAAGCTTTTTGCTGCAGAGCATGCTGATATTTGCCCAGATATTCTCTGCCTAGGAAAAGCACTGACCGGCGGTTACATGACCCTTGCCGCCACACTGACGACCCCTAAAGTGGCGCTTGGCATTTCAACACCCAAAGCAGGCGTTAAAAATAGCGCCAATGTGGTGATGCACGGCCCAACCTTTATGGCAAACCCCCTCGCCTGCGCTGTGGCTTATGCCTCGTGTAAATTATTAATCGAATCAGATTGGCAAGGTAACGTGAGCCGATTGAATCAGGCTCTAGGTGCGCTTAAAGACCTTACTCGCCATCAACAGGTAAAGGATGTGCGGGTATTAGGTGCCATTGGTGTGGTTGAATGTGAAGCAAGTATCGATGTGGCTGCCATTCAACGCGTGTTTGTTG
>JBGTXC010000092.1:0-9776 GCA_041937835.1 Alteromonadaceae bacterium
CCGATGGTAGTGTGGCAGATGTCATGTGAGAGTAGGTCATTGCCAGGTCCTCATTAAGAAAACCCCGATGCTAATGCGTCGGGGTTTTTACTTTTTGGGCTGAAATAAAACGCCACGACACATATCAAAGAAAATCATAGCCTTATAAAGCTACCTAAATGAATGTTAAGCCCCGTGATAGCCGCCCGAAACGCACATAGTCTTTCAGGTGCATAGGGTAACCACTTAATGAATACTCGCAGAGAAACGGTAGTCATGTGACAACGCGGTTGCCGCAACGTGGTTGCCAAAGAGGTCATTGCCAGGTCCTGATTAAGAAAACCCCGATGCTAGCGCGTCGGGGTTTTTGTTTTATGGGCTGAAATAAAACGCCTTTCTATTTAAATGCCTCCATCTATAAGCCTGCTTAAACTCAATTGTCTAGCCCTAAATTAGAACTAGGCATAGATCTAAAATCTTTATGTGCTGATCACTGGTTTTCACCCCAAACGTGCTTAAGACAAACATTAACATCAGTACTCTGCCTATGTTACTGTGTGGCAAATTGACCTTGGGTGACTTGCATGAAGCATGAATTGCAATCTGTATTAGATGAGATTGCGCAAAAAGCGCGTAGCAAATTTGGTATAGGTAAAGTAGCAGACTACATCCCGGCTTTATCCTGTGTTGAACCTGAGCAGTTTGGGATTGCCATTTATACCAATCAAGGCGAGGTGATCTCCAGTGGTGACGCACGCACGCCTTTTACTATGCAGTCTGTGTCTAAAGTACTTTCGCTTTTATTAGCCATTCAGCGCTATGGTGATGAATTATGGCAACGGGTTGGTAAAGAGCCCTCTGGTACAGCATTTAATTCACTTACCCAGCTGGAGTTTGAACAAGGCATACCTCGCAACCCTTTTATTAACGCTGGCGCTTTAGTTGTGGCCGATGCTTTAATGTCACGCTTATCAACGCCCATTCACACTGCCCTTGAAACTGTACGCCAGTTGGCGAATAACCCACATATTGTGATTAATAAGGAAGTGGCTGAGTCGGAATACAAGCATCGTCATCGTAATGCTGCTATGGCGCATCTGATGAAGTCTTTTAATAACTTTGATAATGATGTGGAAGACGTACTTTGGGCCTACTTTAACTATTGCGCCATAGAGGTGACGTGTGAAGATTTAGCGCGTGTGTTTAGCTTTTTAGCGCACCAAGGTCAAAGCAAAGAAAAGGGCCTGCAGTTATTAACGCCAAAGCAAAACCAACAGGTGAACTCCTTACTTTTTACCAGTGGTTTATATGATGCAGCCGGTGATTTTGCTTATCGTGTTGGTATGCCGGGTAAGTCTGGAGTCTCAGGAACCATCATTGCGGTTGTGCCTGGTCAGTTTACGGTGGCTGTGTGGGCACCTGAGCTCAATAAATACGGTAACTCGGTAGCAGGGCTGTATGCCTTAGAGCTCCTCGCTGAGCGTTTAGACCTTACCTTATTCTAAGCTTCTAACGCCTCTTGATCCGTGAGTGCCTCCTCAAGACTGTGATCAATAAAAATAGCGCCGGGGTTAATGATAACGCTATGGCAATGGGGCAGCTTGATCAGCCCCGTCATCATATGGCGGGTTTGGGCATCAATATCAAAGCCAACGCTTGTGAGCTTATCAAGTGGCTTGATGGATTCTTCATCCACACTCACGCTGTCTTCAACTTTGTCCACTAACAAGCCTAAGTGGGGTTTGCTGCCGTCTTGAGTGGTGTAAACAATGATAGGTTTGTAATCGAGCTGAATCTGTTCTCGTGCGGATTCAAATACCCGCATTAAAATGGCGTGGCTAGCTCGTTTTAGCTGAGCTAAGGTGCTTTTAGCAGCGTCATCTTGACCACTTTTTGCTTCTTCTAGTGCTTGATTCGCAAGGGCAAAACTTTGTTTTAGTGGTGGCATGATCCGTTCTAGGATCACGGCTAAATCTTCATTGTCTGTTTTAAAGTTTTTCGCCCAAATACCTAATTCACTTTGCTCTGCACTCAAAATACCTGAAAAAGGCGTTTTATCTAAAATCGCATGCTCTAGCTGGTTAAGCCACACATGGTGTTGATGCTGCTGTTGATTAAGCGCTTCGAGTAAAGCGGCATTTGTAGCTTGCGTGGACTGGTTATTGAGGATAAGGCTTAAATCAAACACGGGCGTTGGCACATCCATGTAGTCTTTTACACCAATGAAGCTGGCGTTGTGATTTGGTAGCTGAGTGAGGTTATCTTCAAAGCGCTCTGTTACTAAGATATCCAAGATATTTAATGAAATCGTCTTCGCCCCAACACGAAAATTTATGAAGTCCATTCACGCCACCAAACAGTAATAAATTGAATAGCTTAAAGCATAGTTCAAGGGACTTAATTTAACAGAGGCTTTTACTTAATTGTGCTCTTAGCTCAGTTTGATAGGCACGCTTACCGTGGCAAGCATGGCGGCTAATAAGCTGGCTGGGGCTAAGTGTGGTATTGATGTAATCAGCTAACAGCCCTGATAACGCTTTACCTTGTAGTAGGGCGGCAGCATAAGGACGCGCTGCTTCTGCGTCTATTTCTTTATCCAAAAAGCGTTGGCATTGAGTGACTAACTCGCTTTCAGTTGGCTCACTATGCTTAAGTGCTACACGGTCATAAAGCGAGTCCGACAGTGGCGCGAGGTGTAAAGCTTTAAAATGGGGCAAAGTAAATTGAAAAGCAGCGCTTAGCTTAGTAAACACAGTTTCATATGTTGGGTTGATTGGCTTTGCCATCATTAATGCAAATGAGCCGCTTGCCGCATCGCGCTTAAAACCAAATTTTAGCGGGGTAAAGCTAAGGCTTTGCCAAAACTGAGTAAGCTCATCGGTGGCGCCAAAGCTTGTGCAAATAAAGTCCGCCAGTTTGTTTGTTTCAATGTGCTGCTCAAAATGGCTGATAAGCTTACTTGCTATGCCTCGGCGTTGTAATTCGGGGTGCACCGCCACACGTACAATGCGCGCATAACGGCTCTTTAAAACGGCCACGTCACCTGTCACCTGTAACATGCTTTGAGGAAATAAGTGCCCTTTTAAGCGCCGAACATTGGCTTTTATTCCTGCATAGCAAGGCGATGCAATCTCGCCTTCATATTGCACAAGCAAGACTGCCACCACATGATCTGTGTTTTTAGCGAGCCAAATTGAAACGGGCGCGCCATCTAGCAAATGCCTAAGATCATTGACGCTGGTTTGGTAATGAGCGCTTACAAGTAATGCAAATACGCGATTTAACAGGGCTTCGTCTTTGGCAAGCATGGCTTGGCTCACTTCTTCAAAAGTAAGCTGCTCAGCTGTGCTGATACTACTTGGCTCTGCATCCAACAAAAACAGTGTGTGACCTAACTCTTCAAGCATACACCCTTGGTTAAAGCGGATTGGTAGGTGCAAAGTGCGGTGGTGCACATGGGGATGATTTGCCTCAAGGGCCTTACAAAATCGCAGCGCAAAGCTTTGCCCAGAGCCTTCGTAACCATGCACAGTGGTGGCAAACACACAATGCGGCACACGCTCTGCCAGTTGCAGCAAGGTGTCCATTGCGATGGTGGCGGCCTCATCAATTAAAAGCACATCCGGTAATGACGTTTGTGAGTGTAAAAACTGCTCTGGCGTGCCCCAATTTAGCGTGACGTCAGGGGCAAGATGGCGTTTTACACTTTCAATACTGCGTGCTTGTAAGGCGCACATTGCCACTTTTAAACCGGCTTGCTGGCATTGGTTACTGAGCATACCTAAGAGAGCCGATTTACCCCTTCCGCGATCTGCAATTAAGGTGTGTTTGGTGTGTGTATGTGCTTTTATTTCAGCAAACATTGCTGTTAAGCACTCACCTTGTGCGTTAATAGCCTGCTGGCGGGTGTGAGGTAATGCTGGCACTTCGGGGAAGTGATATTCCCCAGTTTGGGTTAAATATGCTTGCTGATGCTCACTCAGTAAGTTTGAAAGCCTGTGATTAAAGTGCGATTGCGAGGCGCTTTCCCCTTCAGAGATAAAGCGTGCTAATGCTGGATCATCAAACTGGGTAAGGTCTGGTGGGCAAATAAAAATGAGCATGCCACCTGCTTGAATACTGCCAAGGCAGGCTGCGAGCTTATCTGGGTGAATACCACTAAAGCCATCAAAAATAACCATGGGGTATTCATTGCCAAGAAACTGATGAATGTGGCTTTGGCTGTGGGTCTGGCTATGCGTAAAAGGGTGGGCGTAGTCGCTTAACACCAGCGCATTGGCATCATCATCCAATAGGTTTTTAAGTTGCTTCCATGCCCAAGGTTGCTCGCCTTTTAAGGTGAGCCAAGCGCGCTGCTCAGTATCTGAGAGCGCTTTTTTAAAGGCATCAAAGGCTTGGTTAAACTGGCTGTAATCTGGCATAGGCCGTCACTAACCACTTAGTACCAAGATCATCAAAGTTCACTTGAATACGCGCTTGTGGGCCTGTGCCTTCGTAGTTAAGCACAGTGCCTTCACCAAATTTTTGATGCAACACCCGCTGCCCTAGGTTAAAGCCTGTGCTTTCAAAGGCGGCGTGGCTCATTGATGAGCTAAAGCGGCTGTTCATTTGTGCAGGTGCTGTTACTTGCGACTTCATGCGTACTTCATCTAAGCACTCATCAGGTAATTCGCGAATAAAGCGTGACGGGCTATGGTATTTTTCTTGGCCATATAAGCGGCGGCTTTCAGCGTGGGTGAGGTAAAGCTTTTCCATCGCGCGCGTCATGCCCACATAACATAGGCGGCGCTCTTCTTCTAAACGGCCTGACTCTTCCACACTTTGCTGTGACGGGAACATGCCTTCTTCAACCCCTACCATAAATACCAGTGGGAACTCCAAACCTTTTGCCGAGTGCAGTGTCATCATTTGTACTGCGTCTTCGTGTTCTTCAGCTTGTCCTTCACCGGATTCCAGTGCTGTGTAAGATAAAAAACCTGCTAAAGGCGTGGCAAACTCTTCGTCTTCGGGTGGCTCGTACTGGTCGCAAGCGTTGATTAATTCTTCTAAGTTTTCTACTCGCGCTTGGGCTTTTTCGCCCTTTTCTGCTTGATACATGGCCATCAAACCAGAGCCTTCAATGGCGCTTTTAGCTTGCTCAACTAAAGGTTGGTCTTGGGTGTTTTGTTCTAGCTTATCGAGCAAATTAATAAAGTTAGTCACGCTTGTTGCTGCGCGCCCAGCAAGGCCTTTTTGTTCCACCAGTTGTTTGGCGGCATACCAAAGAGATAGCGACTCATCGCGCGCATGTTGACGAATAATGCCTAAGGTTTTATCGCCAATGCCACGGGTTGGGGTGTTGATCACTCGCTCAAACGCAGCGTCATCCATACGGTTACTAATCAAACGTAGGTAGCTTAAGGCATCTTTAATTTCTTGGCGTTCGAAGAAGCGCATGCCGCCATAAATACGGTATTTTAAGCCTTCTTGCAGTAAGGCTTCTTCGAGTACCCGCGACTGCGCATTGTTACGGTATAAAATTGCGCAGTCATTTAATGGGTTATGTTCTTTTTTCCAGCTGCGGATTTTACCCACAATAAAACGCGCTTCATCGAGCTCATTAAAGGCGGCGTATACAGAAATAGGCTCGCCGCTTTCGCCATCCGTCCAAAGGTTTTTACCCATGCGCTCAGCATTATTACTAATGAGCTTGTTGGCTGCTTTTAGGATGGTGCTGGTTGAACGGTAGTTCTGCTCAAGGCGAATGGTATGGGCGTCAAAGTCATCTAAAAATGCTTTGATGTTCTCGACTTTAGCGCCGCGCCAACCGTAAATACTTTGGTCGTCATCCCCTACGATCATCATAGTGCCTGCGTTACCCGTAATAAGCTTTAACCAGGCATATTGGATGGCGTTCGTATCTTGGAACTCGTCCACCAAAATATGACTAAAACGCTCTTGATAGTGGCGTAACAGTGCCGGGTGTTTTTTTAAGGTTTCAAATGCGCGTAGCAGGATTTCAGCAAAATCTACTAGGCCTGCTCTGTCGCATGCTTCTTGGTAAGCGGTGTAAACTTTTAATAGTAGGGCTTCGTTAGGGTCGTAAGCTTTGATGTCTTTAGGTCTTAGGCCTTCGTCTTTTTTAGCGCTGATGTACCAAGCAACTTGCTTTGCTGGCCATTTTTTTTCATCAATGTTGAGCGCTTTTAACAAGCGGCGGATCATCCGCGTTTGGTCATCTGAATCTAAAATTTGAAACGACTCAGGTAAGCCTGCTTCACGATGATGGGCGCGTAAAATACGGTGTGATAAACCATGGAAAGTCCCAATCCACATACCCCCAGCGCTGCCGCCAATGGTTTGTTCTACGCGGCCACGCATTTCTTTGGCGGCTTTGTTGGTAAAGGTCACAGCAAACAGGCTGTATGGCGAAATCCGCTCAACTTGCATTAACCACGCAATGCGATGTACTAACACACGAGTTTTACCTGACCCAGCACCTGCCAATACCAGCATGTTTTGTAACGGTGCTGCCACGGCTTCACGTTGCTTGTCATTTAACCCATCAAGTAGTTCGGATACATCCATTGCCTAGATCTCTTAGCTGTTTTGAAGGAGTATATCAGGACTCTGGCAATGGCTAAATATAATACTGTGTTTTTAAACAGTTATTGGGTGGCGTGATATGAATTATGAAATAAAAAACGTGGCAGCACAGCCGCTCGCCGAGCGTTTACGCAGTAAGATAGTTGCGTTTAATCAAGCCCACTGGAGTGTGACTAAATCCCCCCTTGCCTTTGCTGTATTTGATGACGATAACACACTCCTGGCTGGCATTAGCGGTCAGCTTTTTGGTCGTTGGTTGATGATAGATTGGCTTTGGGTGGAAGCACCTATGCGTGGGCAAGGCTTGGCATCTCAGTTACTCAAAAAAATTGAGGCGCATGCCACAGCACACGGTGCCTGTATTGCTCAGCTAGATACGCTCGATTTTCAAGCTCGGCCTTTTTATGAGCGACATGGCTATCAAGTAAAATACACTTTGGAAGAATACCCTGTTGAAGGGCAGCGTTACTTTATGGAAAAGCCGTTGCGTTAAAACAGCTCACCTAAAGCATGGATGTCCGTTAAAGTGATGTGTGGCACACCATGATAACGATACTTTACCCACTCATTTTTAAGCCAAGCTGACATCACCCCTGCGTTATGTGCCCCTTGTACATCACTGTCTAGGCTATCGCCCACATGCAGTAAGTGCTTGGGCTTAATACCAAGGTGCTGGCAGGCCTTGTGGTATAACGCCATATCTGGCTTAGCAATGCCATCCGGCCCTGCTCTTAATACGTTCGTAAAGCGGCTATGCAAAGGGTGCTGGGTGATATCCACATTGCCATTCGTGATGGCAATTAAAGGCACATGGCTTTTTAGCTTATCCAATAAAGCAAGCACAGAGTCCGCGACCGTAATCCGATTGCGCGCTGAAATAAAGGCGTTAAATACATCAAGGGCAGCGGTTTCAGCTGCGGTTGGGCTAAACCCAAGTTGGTTAAACCCATACTTTAGCGCAGTGATGCGCAATAAGGTCATATCGCTGGCTAAATCAGGCTGTTGTTTAATCACATTGCTTCGGCATGTAGACCAAAACTCTGCACCTTGCTGCTGCCACTCAGGGTAGGCCTTGAGTGCATGTTGCTGTGCTTTAAGCGCCCCCAAAATAATCGGGCGATTGTCATACAAGGTGTCATCTAAATCAAAGCTGATGGCATGGATGGGGTTGAGCTTTTTATGAATACAAATCATGAGCGAGACTTTTTGCGAGCACGAGGATGTGCACTGTCATACACCTTAGCTAAATGTTGAAAATCTAAATGGGTATACACTTGGGTGGCTGACAAACTACTGTGGCCAAGTAGCTCTTGCACCGCCCGTAAATCGCCACTGGATTCAAGCATATGTGAGGCAAAGGAGTGGCGCAATTTATGCGGATACACGTCGCTACTCATGCCTTGTTTAAGCCCCCATTGTTTAATTCTAACGGCGACTTGGCGCTGAGAAATGCGGTTCTTCTGTTTGGATAAAAAAAGTGCTGGCTCATCTTGGCGTGCAAAGGCATCGCGAAACCTCAGCCAAACCTGGATGGCTGCGACCGCTTTTTTAGTCACAGGTAATAGCCTTTCTTTATTGCCTTTACCCCAGACGCGGATTTCACGCTGCTTTAAATTAATATCTTGTAAGTTTGCACCCACTAACTCGCTTGCGCGCAAACCACATGAATACATTAACTCCATCATGGCTAAGTCACGTGCAGCGAGTGGATCATCATCTGGCATATTTAGCAGCTGATTAACTTGGTCTACATCCAAGTTTTTAGGGAGCGGCTTTTTTATTTTAGGGGTTTTTAGCGTGGCACTTGGGTCATGCTGGCAAAGCGCTGGTAAACGATGGCACGCAAATTTATAAAAGCTGCGCAGTGCAGATTGGGCCGCGGCAATGGAGCGGCTATTTAAGCCCTTACTGCGAAGCCACATGCTGTATGCGCGCAGTGCCTCGGCATCTAATGTAAACCAGCTGTCATATTCATCCAAGTGAGCTTCGGCAACGCTTTGTAACTGGCGTTGATATTGTTTGATGGTATGTGCTGAATACGCGCGCTCTACTTTTAAGTAGGTTAAAAAGCGTGTTAAAGGCTCCGCCCAAGCAGGCGTTAAAGGGTGACTCATAGGAACTCGGTGAGCTTTAGTTCTAAGGCTTTAATAAACTCATGGACAAACACGTTGTCATCGGATGCGGAAAAATGCTCGGCTTGATGTGCTGAAAACGCAAGGATACCTAAAGGTGCTTTGGCACCCCCTAAACGATAGAGCGCCACAGAAGGTGCGCTTTCATTAAAGATAACAGCTTGTTCTTCAGGGGGTATGCGACCAAGGTAAGTGGCCGATTCACTCAAGCGTGTTTTTATCAAAGCATTCACATCATCTGATGCGGTTTTTATGACACAGGCTTTCAGTGCTAAATGCTGACATGCTTGCTGATTAAGGGTATTGGCAAGCTCTGCAAGGTCATCTGAACTTAATAACGCTTGATGACAGGCGCTAAAAACACGGTAAATGTGTTCGTTTTCTTGAGCTTGGGTCAGCCAAGTTGTTTGCTCATTAACCAGTGCTTGATTGTGCTCACGTAAAACACGCAGTTGGCGATGCACTAAAGATGCCGTACCTGCAGGAGGCTGAGCTAACTCCAGCTCTTTTAAAAGCGCAGGGTGGCGAGTAAAAAAATCAGGGTGTGCGCGTAAAAACGCGATAACGTCTTGTTCGCACACCTTACTCATAATGCGACTTGCCCATCAAACACGTGTTCGGCTGGGCCTGTCATACGAACAGGATGGCCTTCGCCTTGCCAGCGAACGTTTAAGCTGCCGCCGGGTAAGTCGACTTGCACTTCATTGGCGAGCTTATTTTGCGCTTTGAGTGCCACCATGGCGGCACAGGCGCCACTGCCACAGGCCAGCGTTTCTTGCGCGCCGCGCTCCCACACTCTGAGCTTAATGTGCTTTTCATGGCAAATTTGGGCAAAGCTGATATTAGCTGCTTTTGGAAAGCGGTCGCTTTGTTCTAACAAGGGGCCAAGGGTATGCACATCTGCGGTGGTGACATCGTCTACTTCAATCACAAAATGAGGGTTACCCATGGAGACGGCACTGCCAAACACAGTGTGTTCCGACTCACGTAGGATGTAGGTACTTTCGCGTTTGTTGGCTTTAAAAGGTACGTCACTTGGGTCAAATTTAGGGTGACCCATGTTGACCGTGACTTGGCCGT
>JBGTXC010000093.1:0-9476 GCA_041937835.1 Alteromonadaceae bacterium
AATGTGTTTTAACTGCCGTTAATTCATCCTGAAGTAATATCCCGTCGTCATCCTGACTCCACTTCGTTCGGCTGCGAAGTGCTACTTCGGTCCGACCTCACCCAACTGAGCTACAGTCGTATTGCATTGCTTAAGCACTAAGGGCAAGCCTCGTTGCTAAGCGAGATGTAATATATAGAGCCTCCGCATCACAATCAAGCTTCATTTCACTAATTGCTTGTTAAATGGATAAAAAACACACCGATTAGGATTGCGGGAAGCGTTTGCAGGTTTTAAAAAAGCCTTGCCACCAGCTTACGTGCTTGCGAGAGGCGTTTTTAAATGCATCAGAGCGGATATATAAATCATTCAATTCGGATGTACTGTAGAGCCCTTTAAGTAGTGGACTTAGGGTCTCAATACTACGTGCCATCTCTGCGTGAAAGCCCTGTAGCTCTTTTAAATAAAAGCGGCTCACTATGCCTGTGGCAATATCAGCTTGTGTGCCACTCTTTTTAGCGGGGCATAAAGTGTGAGGGGCAATAGGGCTAAGCAGGGCGTTGAGGTTTTTTATACCATCTAAATGGTAACGGCTGGTTTTTATTAGCTTAGGCAGGTAGTCACTGCGGTTAAGTTTTTCAAACGCACTTAAGAGTGCGGTCTCATCGAGTGCTTGAATATCACCTTTGTGAATGAACGCTTTCAAGCGGTTTAAAGTAGTAAGCGCCTCAATTAAGGTGTTTTTGCCCGCGGCCTCATCAAAATCTAACATGCCTTGGTTTGCTAAAAATTGCCGCCTTAGACTTGGCTCGCTATGCAAAAGCTGGTTGAAGTAATCAGGCATAGCACTTTTTTTTGCTTCATAAGCCTCAGTTAATGCAGCTCTTAATGGGCTTTGCTCAAGTGTTTTAATGCAATCAGGCGCTGTTTTTACAAAGGCTAGTTGGTATCGAAACTGCTGTAAAGCCCCTGCGGTTTTGCCTAATTGATTGTTATGGGCCGCAATCACATTAGCCAGAGTACAGTGTTTGATGCGGTTCAGCTCGCGAATGCTCAAAGGCGCCTGTGATTCTTCACCTACATCTATTTTTGATACAGCAAGTGAATATTTTTGCCTCTCAAAAGTAATTTGAGGCGTTTCTAACACCTTGGCAAGGCGTGCTTGGTATTCATCTAAACTGGTTTGGCTTTTAGGTGAGCAGGCAACAACAGCAAGGCTTACACATACTAGCAGCAACGCTTGCATGCGTTTTACACACTTAGCTGTTTTTAAAGCGTTAATGTTTAAGTTCATAGTTAATGCGTTTTTTCACCACGTTGCCAAGCAGTAGGGCTGCCACACTCAAGCCCAGTATAATCCCAAGCCAAAACCCTTGCGGGCCCATGGCGGGCACTATCCAGTCTGTTTTACCTAATACAAAGCCAAGTAAGAAACCGATCAACCAATAGCTGATAAAGGTAATGTACGAAATGGGTTTAGTGTATTTAAGCCCACGCAATACACCGTTTGCGGCCACTTGCAGGGCATCAGGCAGTTGGTAGCAACAAGCTAAAATTAAAATGGCGGATGCCAATAAAACCACCTCTTCGTTATTGGTGTAAAGAGCGGCCACTTGAAAGCGTAAAACATACGTTATGCTTGCAACAAAAATGGCCACCATAACGGCAAGAATAAACCCGGTTTTAATCGCCATCACCATGGCATCCAATGCGTTCTGCCCACGTAAATTACCCACTCGAATGGCAATGGCCATGGAGAGGCTAAGGGGTAACATAAACAGCATTGTAGAGACACTCGCCGCCACTTGGTGGCCTGAGACCACAATGGCGCCCAAATCTGCAATAAAGAGTGGGATACACGCAAAAAGTGTGACTTCAAAAAACGTGGCCATAGCAATAGGGAGCCCGAGTGTAAATAGCTGCCACAAGCTTTGCAGTTTAGGTTTTTCAAAGGTTTTAAATAATGCGCGTCCATCAAGCCGTGGGCTCAATAAAGTGTAAACAGTTTGGCCAACAGCCATGGACCAAAAGACCAAGGCCGTAGCGATACCACAGCCCGCACCACCAAGCGCGGGCATGCCTAATTTTCCGTAAATGAAAATGTAATTGGCAGGAATGTTCACCACTAACCCAATCAAACTAATGATGACAGCAGGCTTGGTGAATGCCACGCCTTCGCAATGGTTTCTGAGCACGTAGTAAAGTAAAAAGGCAGGCAAGCCCCATTTGACGTAATTGATGTAATCAAGGGTGAGGGCGGTTACGGCGTCACTTGTATCAAGCATGGCAACAATATATTGCGCGCCGCTGGCACACGCGAGGCCAATGCCTGAAAGAATAAGCGCCAAATACAGCGCCTGTTGCACATAATGACGAATACTCGTTTGGTCTTTTGCGCCAAAACTTTGTGCCACAAAGCCGGTTAATGCGAGCAATATGCCTTGTAAGGCCAACATCAGTGGGTTCCAAATGCCGGTCGCAATGGAAAGCGCTGCCAGATCCGTCGGGCTGACTTGGCCTGCCATGATGGTATCCACCACAGTCATTAATATTTGTGTTAACTGTGCTAATAAAACAGGTACGGCAAGCGCAATTAATCTTCGCGCTTCAAACACACTAAAATTGGCAAACACACTCGTTTCCAAAGGCAATAAAAACACTATTATATCGACTTGTGTTTAGCCCTGCTCGGGATATCGTTGAAATCAAGGCAGTTTTTATTTTTTAAGCCTTTTAGCATTGGCGGACGTACCCCATCACTCAGTGATTTGATAGCATAACCAAAAAATTGTGAAGTAACGCCATGTTTACCGGAATCGTACAAACTAAAGCTACTGTGATCAAAGCCCAGCTAGAAAACGCTGTGATGCGCTTAGTGATCTCGGTGGATAACACATACCTTGAAAAACTAACACACGGTGCCAGCATCGCCATTAATGGCTGTTGTTTAACAGTCGTGAGTTTTGAAACCCAACCACACGATGTTGTTGGGCAAGTTACCTTTGATGTGATTGATGAAACCCTAAAGCTCACTAACCTTGGTAATTTAAAAGCCGGCGACAAAGTAAACTTTGAGCGTTCAATGACGTTTGGCACAGAGCTTGGTGGGCACATAGTGTCTGGTCATATTCATACTTTGGCCAAGCTCGTCACGGTTAAACACACAGATGATAACGTGATGATGCGCTTACAGCTTGAACCAAGCTGGCTTGATTATGTGCTGTATAAAGGCTTTATCTCTGTTAACGGCTGTAGCTTAACCGTAGGTGAAGTATTTGACGATGGGTTTGCGCTTCACTTAATTCCAGAAACCCTGTCTATCACAAATTTAGGTGATGCCAGTGAAGGGGATGACTTTAACATTGAAGTGGATCAGCAAACCTATGCCATAGTGAACACAGTAGAGCGCTACATGAAGCGCAAAAACAACCGCTAGTAGACTTGCTCGTCGTCGGCGTCCACCCTGAGTTCGACTTTTTCATGTAAGTCATCAATGTGTAATTGCAAATGAATGGGATTACAGCACGCCGAGCAATCTTCAACGTAATCTTGATCGCCCCCTGAAGTATCAAGTTCGATGTAAATGTGGTGCCCGCAGTGTGGGCACTCAATGCGTTGAGTTTTTACGTCACTCATAACACACCTCCTAACGACCCTTTGCAAAGTGTAGAAGATGGCGCGCAGTTCGTCATCGAAATGTCATGGTTTAGGTAGTTGCTGACGCAGCTGCTCTATGCGGGTTGTGGCGTCTGATAAGTAGGCACCACCAAACAAATTGGCGTGATTAAGCACATGGTAAAGCTGATAGATAGGCCGGCGACTTGGGTAGTCTGGGCTTAACCGGTAATGCTGGTTATAACCGGTATAAAATGCTTCGGGAAAGGCACCAAACAATTCCGTCATCGCGATGTCTGTTTCGCGGTCGCCATAGTAACAAGCGGGATCAAACACACAGGGTACGCCATCCACAAACCCTATGTTGCCTCGCCATAAATCACCATGGACTAAGCTTGGCTCCACAAAGTGTGGATGAAGGGCATGTTTTATTTGTGCCACAAATGCGTCAATGTCGCATAGCCTGTGGCCTTGCTCATACAATAATTGCAATTGCCAGCCAATGCGCTCTTCAGAAAAAAAGATATCCCAGCGTTTGTGCCAACGGTTTGGCTGCACTGTTTTACCAATGAAGTTATCTTCCTCGGCACCAAACATTTGTTGGTCGTGTTTGCGGTGCATTCGCGCCAAAAATGCGCCAGCTTGCTGCCATGCGTTATCATCTGGGGGAGTAAAATTAAGCCAATCTAGCACTAAGTAGCTGTGACTTAAGGTTTTACCTTGGCATACCACACCCGGCACCAAAAACTGGCTTTCTAAGGTTAAGGTATCAAGCCCTTGGCATTCGGCATCAAAGCGCTCGTATTCGTGCTCTTCTAAAATTTTGACAAAAAAATCATGGCTGCCGTCACTAATACGGAATAGCGCCGCGTGATGCACGCCTTCAATGGGCGATTTTTCGCGTATTTCAAAAGGTATGTGTAGTTGGTCACTAATTTGCGCGCAGATGCTATTCCACATAACTCCTCCTTGGCACCGCTAAAGTATGGCTAAAATCCGCCAGCTTACAAAGTCATGGCTAGCCGAACGCAAAAAAATAGATAAAATGAAACAAAAACTTAGGAGATGCTTGATGAACAAAAGCGCCATTACAAATGGCATCGCGCTGACTCTCGTGGTGCTTGGCTTTGCACTTGGCAATGAGCTGGTCTTAACCGTTGGTTTATTTGCTTTATCAGGTGCGGTGACAAACTGGTTAGCCGTACACATGTTATTTGAAAAAGTACCAGGGCTATATGGCAGTGGGGTGGTTACCCGTAAATTTGATGAGCTTAAAACCGCACTTAAAAGCATCATTATGACGCAGTTTTTAGCTAAAGAGCGGCTCGCTGATTTTATGGCAACCAGTAGCCAATCGCCGGATGTGGCCGCCCTCAGTACTGAAGTGATTGACGCCATTGATATGGATAAAGGCTTTGATGCTTTAGTGGAAGTTGTCGCTCAATCACAATTTGGCAGCATGCTCGGCATGTTTGGTGGCGTAGAGGCACTTGAGCCAATGCGGGCCCCTTTTGCTGAAAAAATGTCTATGCAACTAAAAGACTTAGCACAATCGCCACAGGTGGCTGAGGTGATCAAAGATAAGCTTGCTGGTGGCAGCTCCCTTGAACAAGTACATCAGCATTTAGAAAACATGGTGGATGCGCGCTTAATGGCACTCACCCCAGAGCTAGTTAAAGCCATGATGCAAGATTTAATCAAAGCGCATCTAGGCTGGCTGGTGGTCTGGGGCGGGGTGTTTGGTGGCCTCTTTGGTTTACTGGCCACCTTTATCTAGACGATTACCAGTCAATCCCTTGCATGGCTTTAATGCCAGAATCAAACGCGTGTTTGACGTTTTTCACTTCGGATACGGTATCGGCAAGGGAAAGTAAACGGCGATGCGCACTGCGCCCTGTGATGATCACATGCTGCATGGCAGGGCGGTTTTCTATGGTGGCGATTACTTCATCGATGGGCAGATAATCATAGCTCAGCATGTAGGTCAGCTCATCAAGTAGCACCACATTTATGCTGTCGTCTTTAAGCCACGCTTTAGCATCTTGCCAAACGGCAAGGGCGGCTTGGGTGTCTTGCTCACGGCTTTGGGTTTCCCATGTAAAGCCTGTTTCCATCACGCTAAAGGGCACACCAAGCTGAGTTAATACATTACGTTCACCGCATTCCCACATGCCTTTAATAAATTGCGCACAGGCCGCTTTTTTATTATGCCCCACAGCGCGGGTCAGCATACCAAAACCAGAGGTAGACTTACCTTTACCATTGCCTGTGATCACCAGCACTAAGCCTTTTTCTTGCTGAGCACTGTCGATTTTCTCATCCACAGTGGCTTTTAGTTTTTGTTGCCGCTTTTTGTGATTTTCGTCTTTTGCTACCATTTGCCTTCCTAAATCGAGCGAGTACGTCAGTGAAAAAACACTATGCCTATTACCGAGCCAAGCACAATAAGCACTTTAACGTGTGTTTTTATTGCGGGTGTGAGGCCACGGAATGGGACTATATACCAAGCTTTGCCTTGGTAAAAGAAGCACAGGCGCTAGGTAAAAGCATCTCTCCTAAAGCGTTACCAAGTTGTTATGAGTGCCACGCACTTTTAAGTAAATGCCAAAAAGACGACTTTAGCCTTCGCATGAAAGCGCTCAACCAAGCCCTTGAGCGAAAATATAAAAAGCCCTTGAGGGTATTTCGGCTTTGGGATGAAAGTGAACTGAACGACATGAGCGATGAGTTTGCCTTTAGCATTCGCGCTGGCATGAAGCTTGGCAAAGAAACCCAACAGCGGCTTGATTTCACCGGCTTTGAATTAGAATCAGAAAACGCGGCCACCCCTTTTGTGCCCAAAGTCATGGCTTACCACATCGGTGAGCTGCAATTTAAAACCTTTGATGATGCGTTTGACTATGCCATTACGCACTATGGCTTTGCTGAAAAGCCCTTTTATGATGAGTGTGTGCTCTTTGGTGGTGACCTAACCTTAGCCATTGCCAGTATGCAAAATGCAAAGCGCGATAAACAACATAAAGACGATGTAGGCACAGTGGTAAAACGCTTTGCAACAACCCACAAACAAAACAGTGATTTTGTGCTTAGAAGTGTGCGCCAATTAATGGAAGGCCCTAAAAAATACAGCCTAGAAGACGCCCTTGATTACCTCTACCAACATTACATTGCCAAATAAGCCTGTTTTTTATCGTACAGATCAGCACGTTAGTCTTTTTTCGTTTCATTAACAGCGCTTTTTGGCTAGAGTAGGGCTAAACCAAAGGGAGATAAAAAGAATGCAAAAATTTGCACCATCCTTACTGGTTGTTGCATTAGGCGCAGCGTTAGTAGGTTGTAACCAACAAGAAGCGCAAGCCCCCAAAGTAACAATCAATAAAAACCCATACCCAAGTACTTACCAAGCATTACCACAAAGCACAACGCTGATTAAAGGCGCTACAGTGTTAACAGGTACAGGCGAGCGTTTAGATAACGCCGACGTACTACTTGTTGACGGTAAAATATCGCAAGTGGGCAGTAATTTAACAGCTGAAGGCGCCACAGTGATTGACGCGCAAGGCAAATGGGTTACCCCAGGTATCATTGATGTGCACTCACACTTAGGTGCCTACCCAAGCCCGTCGGTGGAATCACACCAAGACGGTAACGAAATGACAAGCCCTAATACCGCAGCGGTATGGGTTGAGCATTCAATTTGGCCACAAGATCCTGGCTTTAACCGTGCTCGCGAAGGCGGTATCACGGCAATGCAAATCTTACCTGGCTCTGCTAACTTATTTGGCGGCCGCGGTGTAACGCTTAAAAACGTACCATCACATACCATGCAGGGCATGAAGTTCCCTGACGCGCCTCACGGTTTAAAAATGGCGTGTGGTGAAAACCCAAAACGTGTTTATGGTCGTAAAGGCGTATTACCTTCAACCCGTATGGGTAACATGGCGGGCTACCGCAGTGCGTGGATTGAAGCCACAGAGTATAAGCGTGAATGGGATGCCTATTACGCCGATTATGACGCAGGTAAAAACCCACAAGCGCCAAAGCGTGACTTAATGAAAGAAACCTTAGTCAGCGTGCTTGAAGGGGATACCCTCATTCATAACCACTGCTACAAAGCTGAAGAAATGGCGATGATGATCGACCTTTCTAAAGAGTTTGGTTACCACGCAGGGACTTTCCACCACGGGATTGAAGCTTACAAAATTGCTGATCTACTCGGTGAAAACGGCAACTGTGCGGCGCTTTGGCCAGATTGGTGGGGCTTTAAAATGGAAGCCTACGACATGGTACAAGAAAACGTTGCCATTGTTGATGCCGTTAAAAACAGCTGTGCTGTGGTTCACTCAGACTCAGACACTACCATCCAGCGCTTAAACCAAGAAGCGGGCAAAGTGATGTACCGCGCTAATGAAAACGGCTTTAACATCAAAGAAGAAGATGCGATTCGTTGGATCACCCGTAATGCGGCAAAATCACTGGGTATCTTGGACAAAACCGGCACCTTAGAAGCGGGCAAACAGGCAGATGTGGTAATTTGGAATCAAAACCCATTCAGTGTGTATGCAAAAGCGCAAACTGTGTTTATTGATGGTGCTAAAGTCTACGACCGTGATGATGAAACATACCACGCCGTCAGTGACTTTATGCTAGGTCAAAATTAAGGAGCCCTGAGATGAAAAAGACCCATTTATCTTTACTGACAGCGGCCCTTTTTGCAGGCCATGCTGCAGCACAAACTACTGCAATCACGAACGCGACCATTCATACAGGTACTGAGCTTGGCGTATTAAAAGACGCAAGCATTGTATTTGAAGAAGGTAAAATCATCGCGATTAACCCTGAAAGCATTGAAGCTGACACTGTGATTGATGCCAACGATGCCATTGTGACGGCAGGTATCATCAGTTCAATGAACCAGCTTGGTTTAGTGGAAGTTGGCGCTGTGGCGTCAAGCCGTGATGCATCGGACAAAAAAGCGGGTATGAGCTTTGATGCAAGCCCTGCTTACAACCCGAAATCAAGCCTTATTCCATACGCACGCAAAGGTGGTATCACCACTGATATCATTGCGCCATGGGGCGGTGAGGGCATCTTTAAAGGCGTGGCGTCATACGTTGAGCTAACGTCAGATTTTGATGCTGTGCTTGATAACGACGTGGCTATGATTGTAAGCATGGGCGCTAAGTCTAAAGGCTCACGTGCAATGAGCATTCACACATTGTTCGATAAGTTTGAAGCGCAAAAGAGCAAGCTAGAAAAAGCAGATAAGAAAGATAAGAAGGACAAAAAAGAGCCTTCTGATGACGAAAAGCTACTGACGCAAGTACTGAAAGGCGAGATGCCATTAGTTGTGCGTGCAGAGCGCGCGTCTGATCTTAAACAGCTGCTTAAGTTTAAAGCCACTTTCAGTGATGTGAACCTAGTGCTAGCAGGCGCGAATGACGCGGTAGTGATTGCCGATGACATCGCAAAAGCGGGCGTACCTGTGCTACTAAGCGCAATGTCTAACTTACCAGGTAACTTTGACTCACTGCACGCGCACCTAGAAAACGCCGCTAAGCTTGAAAAAGCCGGTGTTAAAGTGCTATTAACTGTGACGGGTGATTCAAGCCATAACATGTATCAATTGCGTTTTGATGCAGGTAATGCGGTAAGCTACGGCATGAGTTATGACGGCGCACTGGCGGCGGTTACCTCAAACGTGGCGGATGTGTTTGGCTTAAATGCAGGGCGTCTAGCCGAAGGTAAACGTGCTGACATCGTCCTTTGGAGTGCAGACCCATTCGAACTTTCTACTAAGGTAGAGAAAATGTTCATCAATGGTGTGGAAGTAAGCACAGAGTCACGTCACGATAAGTTACGTGACCGCTATACTACCCAAA
>JBGTXC010000094.1:0-9380 GCA_041937835.1 Alteromonadaceae bacterium
CTTCAATGATAAAACCATTCCAACCCATATGTCTTCGACATAAATAATGTTGCGGTACATATATATCCATACATGTATGTATGGGCATGTCGAAAAGGATTCTATTTTGGAGTCCGCGATTGTCGAAGCAAATTCTATTTATTGTTGAATAAAATTACAAACTCATCACCGCTCAACCGCGCATATAAATCCGCTTTGCGACAACAGTTCTCTAGTAATCCTGCAAAATCTTTCAGTACTCTATCGCCAGCGGCATGACCAAATTTATCGTTAATTGTTTTAAAGTTATCTAAATCAAATACCAACAGGGCATGGGCACTGTTTTTATTGCCCAGTTTTTGTAGGTTATTAAAGAACTGGGTGCGGTTTGGTAAGCCGGTGAGGCGGTCATGATTCGAGAGGTTTTGCAGCTCACTTTCAGCTTTTTTGCGCTCAGTGAGATCTGAGTACATTACTACATAGTGGGTGATTTTAGTGCGATTGGCTTTTACCACATCGATGGACATTTCAATGGGCAGTAGTTTGCCTTCAGGGCTAGGTAGTTTTAGCTCTTCCTGCCAATGGCCTTTTTTCTCAAGCAGTTTTTTCAGCTTTTCAATGTAAACCGGTTTATAACCCGGCAGGTGGAAGGCTTTACCACGCAAGCTTTTAACTGTGCCGCCAAACAGCTTGCTGTAACTTGGGTTAATGGCCACCAGCTTAAATTGTTTGTCATAAATGGCGATGGCATCGGAGAGGTTTTCAACACATTTGGCAAATAGGTTTAAACGCTCTTCGGTGGAGCGAATGCGGCTAATGTCTTTGATGGTGCCTGTCATGCGCACTGGGCGCAGATTGTTGTCGGTTTCGATGACCTTGCCGCGGTCTAATACCCAGCGCCATTTGCCTAGGTTATCTTTAATGCGGTAGCTGGTTTCGAAAAACGCTGAGTTGCCTGAAAAGTGTTTTTTAAGAGCGAGCTCAACGCGGGGTAAATCTTGTGGGTGAATGTTTTTGCGGTTTGGCGGTGTGGTGGCGATGAAGTCCGGCTCTTGTAATTGGCCATCGTTAATACGCACTAATTCACCGGTGCGGATATTCCAATCCCAAAGCATGTCACCGCTGCCTTCAAGGGTGTTTTTTAAGCGGGCTTGAGATAAATGTAATTCGCGGCGCGTCTCGTAAAGACGTTTAAAAGCGATGACGCTAACGATGATGAGCGCAGTGGCAATTAGAGTCGGGGCTAAAAATAAGACATCCACAGTCCAACTTGCCGCAGCAAGCGGGAAACTCAAGAATACACTCACCCATGCACTTTTTATTATTGTGTTTTGCAAAATAATGACAGCCTTAAGACAACTCCTTCACACTAAAGGATGACTGTTAGGCTGTCAAAAGCTTAAGCGGATTTTGTTAACTTATTAGTATCGTTTGTCTTTTTTTTAACCAAAGGTTGGGCTAAAAACACCGCTCTAGGTGTGCTGCTGGTAAATAATTCGCTAGCAAAATGTTGCACGTCAGCCAGTGTTAAAGACGCTAATTCACTGAGTAAATGGGTTTGTGCGTTAAATTCTGTGTCATCTTGGCTTATGGATAACCACAAACGCTGAGACCGTAAACGCATGTTTTTGTCTCGCTCTTGAATTTGGCTGGCAAGCCCATTTCGTAAATGTACCCATGTTTGCTCGGGCATCTTGCTAAGCGCTGAGGTAAATTGTTGGCAAAAGGCATCACTTAAATTAACCAGCTTAGTGGCACTGACGTTCGGAGATTGAATGTATAACGTCATGCCAGGGTGGTAGTTAAAAGGCGCATAACCACACCCTACTAAATACCCAAGCTGCTGCTCGGTTCTCAGTGCATTGAAATAAGGCTGACTTAAAACATGATTGAGCATCATAAAGCGAATTTTATGAGCGACCGTGTTTTGCTCAGCTTGGTAATAAATCACCATGGCATGATCATCGTGATTCAGCTCACAGGTTTGTGTGTGAGCTCGGGTGAGTAAATTTAAAGGGCGAACGCTTGGCTTATCTAAAATACGAGCGGCAAAGCGCGCTTGGATATGGGTATCACAGCTGTTGGCGTCAACGCGGCGCCAATTTCCATACATAAAGCTGCGAACATGTACCTGGGTAAAGAGGTTGGCAATAAAGTTTTGGAACTGATGAAAGCTGACGTCTTCTAACGCCCGAGCAAGCTCTTTTGGCGCTGGATTCCACGGCATTAATGCCGCGCTTAACTCACTAAATAACTGATTAACCGGTTTGTTATGGTTGTACTGCTGCCAGTGCCTTAAAAGCTGCTTTTTATATTCAGCAAAGCGTTTGGCGCTGATGTTAGGCGCTAAAAGGTAATCTAATAGGTGATCGAGTAAGTCCATTTGGCTTGCCGATAAGCCTGAGGTATGAAGGGTTAAACCTCCTTGGTGCGACGCTAAATGGTAAGTGAGCCCCGCAAGTTCAGCAGGGTAGAAAGGCTCAGCGGCGCAATCCATAAATAAGTCTGCAAACAGGCGCGTCATCGCCATAGCTTGGGTACTTTCTACTGCAAGGGGGGAGTCTATGGCCAAATATATATGCCCCTTAGCCACGTTAAAGGTGTGATCTTGTAAATACCAAAAAGCATAGCCGGGCACCTGAGATAAGCATTCAGGCGTGCGTCTTAGGGTTTCATTTGGATGCAGCACCACCTCATTTTGTAAATAAGGGTTAGGCAAGGGCAGCGCCATGCCCTCTTGCGGGGCATCAATGTCCGCAAGCGATCGCAACCAATTCAGTGAGAGCGGCCTTACCGAATAAGGGGTGTGGTACCAATGGGTGGTTTGATCCACATCTGCATCCACGGAAATTAAAGTCACCCGCATATTCATAGGTGAGAAGTACGCCAATAACTCTTGCAGCTCTTGCGGGGCGTAATGGGTCATGAGGAAATCCCCCATGATGAAGTCTTCTTCTGGGTAGTGCTGCATGTTTACACTGAGGCCATTAACCCAGTCCAATGTGCGGCCACGCTCTTGGTTATCAAAGGCAATGTCTAACAACCTTTGTTTGTCTTGATAGAGGGCTTCGAGTTTCGTTAAGTTTTGCTTTATCAACGCAAGGTATGCAAAAACTGCCTCGACGATGGCTTGATACACAGCAACGCCTTCATCGGTGAGCGCAATGCTGACGTTAAAGTCTTTAAAATTGCTGCCATCAATGCCGCCACCAGCAGATAACGCATTGATCCACCCCTTTTCTTTTAGAAGTGCATACAAAGAGCCTTGGCCCTCATAACCAAGAAGATGGGCTAAAAAGCCCACAGACTTAGTGGTGTAATAATGCTGTACATTCGGCAGTGCGAAGGCAATCACACATTTTTGCAGGTGTTTATGCGGCGTGATTTGAATTAACTTGCCTAAATCTTGTGGGCGATATAGCGGTTCATGAATGGGCGGCTTTTTACCTGTACCCACCTTAACTGCGTTAAAGGCAGTCTTTACCCAGCCTGCCAAGGTGTCTAATTCCGCTTGGGCGCATACGCACAAGGTCATGTTGTCGCCGTGGTAATGATGCTCAAAAAAGCTCGCTAATTCGTCACGGATGCATGTTTCTCTGTCCGCTAAGGTGTCTTTATTGCCTACCGAAAACTTACTAAAAGGGTGAAGCGGGTTTACCGTTTCTTTATGAACTTGGTAAATGCGCCTACCATCGTCTTTAAGCTTAAGTTTAAACTCCGCATCGATGGCGTTACGCTCATTGGCTGTGAGTGCGTTACTGAGTAATGGTGAGTGGAAAAACTCACCAAAGCGTTTTAGGCCCTCGGCAAAATAATCGGGCTCTATGTCAAAATAAAAACAGCTGTGCTCAGTACCTGTCCAGGCATTGGCATTGCCACCATGAACATTCATAAAATCGGAAAATGCACTGTGTTGAGGGTATGAGCGGGTACCTAAAAACAGCATGTGCTCTAAAAAATGTGCCATGCCTTGGCGCGAATCTGGGTCGTCAAAATGACCCACATTAACACATAAAGAGGCCGCGGCTTTGTCCGTGTATGGGTCTTGAATAAGTAAGACGTTTAGCCCATTTTTGAGCTTAATAGAGCGGTAATCGCGGTGATCATTTCGACTAGTCTTCAAGCGCATATCCTTAATAAAACACCCTGAGGTGGTGAAAGAAAAAACTGAGCCTTTGAAAGTCGCCAGAAAAGAGTGCAAGATTATAAAACGACAATAAACATTGCAGTGTCACGCAGCGCTTTTGCAACTACTATAGCTGACAAGCATGAAGATTGGCTAGCTTGTTAACAAAAATATAACAAGCGAGGTGGTCATCTTAAGGGGAAGCATGAAAACCATTTTAATAATGCGCCATGGGCAAGCGGCAAATTTGACCCATGCCATGACGACGCAGCAAGACAGCCAAAGGCCGTTAACGGATTTAGGTCACCAACAAGCGCGTACTACAGGGCAATGGATAGCTGAAAATTATACCGTAGATGCCGTGTTAGCCAGCCCCTACAAACGGGCGCAACAAACTTGGCAAGGCGTACAGACCGCGCTTGGGGAACTCACCTTTTTTGAAACCACAGCCGACATTACCCCTGAAGGCGATGCCCATTTTGTGGTGGATTATCTTGAAGCACTGATGATGGCAAGCCCAGATTGCCAAACCTGGTTATTAGTGTCTCATATGCCCTTGGTAAGCTATTTAACTGAGCAGCTTGGCTGTTTAAGTGCGCCGCCCATGTTTGCCACAGCGAGTGTCGCGGTCATTGAATATGACGAACAAAAAGGGCGCGGGCAATTAGTGACCCATTACTTCCCAACAATTTAATTTATCGAGAAGCTAAGTAATTGCTGTGCTTAGCGCCGCCCTTGAGCGTCTTCAGGTAAGTCAATTAAGATAAGCAGAGCGCCACGCCCACCAAACTCAAGGGGCGCTTGGTGAATGGCAATCACATCTGGGTGCTGCACGAGATAATGCGGCACTTTGTGTTTGAGAATGCGCTCGCCAATGCCATGAACAATGTTGGCGCAGTACACATTTTGCTTTTTACAGGCGCTAATAAGCCCTGCTAATTCCTCTTTGGCGGTGTCTTTTGACACGCCATGTAAATCCAAGACGAGATCAGGGTAAAAATCACCGCGGCGAAGTTGTTTAGCTAAAAATCCCGGGTGCCCTTTTTTGACGTAGCTCACCGTCCCTGATGTATCTATGTCTGGCACGTATTCATCAGAAAAATAAAACTCAGCTTGGTGCTGTTTTTTAGTTTGCTGCAAGCTAGCTGTGGTGTGCTTTTTCTTACTTTTAAGCTCGACTGTGTCTTGCTTAAAGCTTTGGGTGCCACCTATGGCATCGCGAAAAAGGGCGATGTCATCTTGCGATAGGGGGGCGGATTTAGCGGTATCTCGTTTCATAGCGGCGAATGTTACTTAAAAAAAGCTAAAAAATCGAGTTAAAAACGCGCTACAATAGCCGCCATCATTGATTTTTGAGCCACATTTATGAGCCAGCACGAGATGCACCCAGAATCCCCTTTTTTAAGTGAAGCGCAGTTAGAAGATGCCGTACAAAGCTTAGTAACCATCAGTGACTGGCTGCGTTTTAGCGCGACTATGCTAACAAAAAGTGGTGTGTTTTTTGGCCATGGCACAGATAACGCGTGGGATGAAGCAGTACAACTGGTGTTACCAAGCCTTGCGATGCCCATTGATATGCCGACACACCTAGCGCAAAGCCGCATCACAGAAATGGAGCGCTACGAGCTTGCAAACCTATTGGCTGCACGTATTAATGAACGCGTACCCACGGCTTATTTAACTAATCAAGCTTATTTTGCTGGTATGCCATTTTATGTGGATGAGCGAGTGTTGGTACCGCGCTCTCCTTTTGCTGAATTAATTCAAAATCGCTTTGCTAAATGGTTGCAGCCAGAGCGTAACATCACCCGTATTATGGACATGTGCACAGGCTCTGGCTGTATTGCCATCGCTCTTGCTAAAGCCTTTGAAAACGCGGATGTGGATGCGTTGGATATTTCTTACGATGCCCTAGCCGTGGCAGAGCAAAACATTCATGACTACGGCTTAACTGAACGCGTTTTCCCAATTCAATCTGACGTATTTAGTGGCGTGCCAGGGCAAACTTATGATTTTATCGTGGCCAACCCTCCGTACGTTGATGCAGAAGACATGGACGACTTACCGAGTGAGTTTTTACATGAGCCTGAGCTTGGTTTAGCATCAGGCGAAGATGGCTTAGATGTGACCCGCACCTTACTTAAAGAAGCGGCCAGTCATTTACGTGATGGCGGTTGGTTATTTGTTGAAGTGGGTAACTCTATGGTGCATTTAGATGCGCTGTTTCCTAACGTGCCATTTGAATGGATTGACTTTGAGCAAGGCGGCTTAGGCGTTTTTGCTATCAGTAAAGCGGATTTAGAAGCACACTTTTAAAATAATAAAACCAGTGGGGATGTATGGCAGGTAACAGTATTGGGCAGCTTTTTAAAGTCACCACCTTTGGTGAAAGCCACGGTGTTGCTATTGGTGGTGTCATTGATGGCTGCCCGCCAGGGCTTGCAATCAATGAAGCAGACATTCAAAAAGATTTAGACCGTCGCAAGCCTGGGCAAAGCCGTTATACCACGGCGCGCCGAGAAGCTGACGAAATCAAATTGTTATCTGGCGTGTTCGAGGGGCAGACCACAGGCACTAGCATTGGTGTGTTGATTGAAAACACGGATCAGCGCTCTCGTGATTACAGCCAAATCAAAGACGTGTTTCGACCAGGCCATGCCGATTACACCTACTGGCATAAACATGGCGTGCGTGATTACCGTGGCGGTGGTCGCTCAAGCGCCCGCGAAACTGCCATTCGTGTGGCTGCAGGCGCCATTGCTAAAAAATATTTGGGTGAGCAGTTTGGTATCCATATTGAAGGGTGTTTATCTCAATTAGGCCCAATTAAAGCCGACGTGTTTGACTGGGCGCAGGTGAATGACAACCCGTTTTTCTTTGCCGATCCTAACAAACTGACTGAGTGCGATGATTACATGCGCGCTTTGAAAAAATCAGGCGATTCTGTGGGCGCTAAAATCAACGTGGTGGCTCGCAATGTGCCAGTTGGTTTAGGTGAACCAGTGTTTGACCGCTTAGATGCGGACCTTGCGCACAGTTTAATGAGCATTAACGCAGTGAAAGGCGTTGAAATTGGCGACGGCTTTGCAGTGGTTGCACAAAAAGGGTCTGAGCACCGTGATGAAATGACCCCTGAAGGCTTTTTATCAAATCACAGTGGTGGCGTGCTAGGTGGGATCAGTACCGGCCAAGACATTTGCGCTGCCATTGCCTTAAAACCAACCTCCAGCATCACAGTGCCGGGTAAAAGCATTAACACTAATAACGACGCGGTGGATATGATCACCAAAGGGCGCCACGACCCTTGTGTGGGTATTCGTGCGGTCGTGATCGCAGAGGCCATGATGGCCATCACTCTCATGGATCACATGCTTAGGCACAGAGCGCAAAATGCTGATGTGCGTGTTACGCCAGGGCCTATTGCATAAATGCATCAGATAGCCGACATCATGCGTATTTTTGATGACTGTTTTTACCAAAGTCATCAAACGCGCCTTATTAAAGGTGACGACGAACCCGTATACCTACCTGCCACGGCAGAAACGCCTTACCACCAAGTGGTGTTTGCCCGTGGTTTTTACGCCAGTGCCTTGCATGAAATTGCGCATTGGTTGGTAGCAGGGGATGCCCGCCGTCAACAAGAAGATTATGGCTATTGGTATTGCCCAGATGGCCGTGATGAGGCCCAGCAAGCGGCCTTTGAGCAAGTAGAAGTGAAACCGCAGGCGATTGAGTGGGTGCTAAGTGTGGCCGCAGGCTTTGCCTTTAATGTCTCGTGTGACAATTTAAATGGTGCACAAAGCTGCCGTTTTTCTTTTCAAGAAAAAGTCCAAGCACGCGTATTTGAGTTATTAGCTGGCAGTATGAACGAGCGCACCCACACCTTAGTGAAAGCATTAGCCGAATTTTATGGCACGCGTTTGCCATTAACGCGTGCTGATTTTCCAATGCCTCAAGACGCTGCATTATTACGAGCGAGTTAAATGTTTAAATTAGGTTTAATCATCAACCCGTTTGCCGGTTTAGGTGGGCAAGTTGCCCTCAAAGGCTCGGACGACCTTGCTGAAGAAGCACTGCGATTAGGCGCAGAGCCTTTAGCACAAAAGCGTGCCGAAACGGCGCTTAAGGTTTTATTGCCGCAACTATCCGACTTTCAAGTCATCACCGTCAGTGGTGACATGGGCGAGCATGTGTGCGCTTCACTTGGGCTGAATTACCGCCTAGTGCATCAAGCTAAGTCGCCTTCCACGTTTGCTGACACCCAAGCTGCTGTAGAGGCATTAATGGCAGCAAAGGTGGATTTAATTCTGTTTGCTGGAGGCGATGGAACCGCTCGTAATGTTAATCAAGTCATCGATGAGCGCGTGCCAGTGTTGGGTATTCCCGCTGGCTGTAAAATCCACTCTGGCGTGTATGCCATTACCCCTAAAGCGGCTGGGCAATTGGTGAGCAAACTCATCAAGGGTGATATGGTGATTTTAGGCGAAGCGGATGTGATGGACATCGACGAAACGGCGTTTCGAAATGGCGTTGTTAAAGCCAAACGCTATGGCGATATGCGCATTCCAACTGAGCTTAGGTACGTGCAAGCTGTGAAAAATGGCGGCAAAGAGTCCGACGAGTTAGTGCTTGCTGATTTAGCGGCCTACATCATAGATGAAATGGATGATGACACCCGTTATATTATGGGCTCTGGCTCCACAGTGGCCGCCATAATGGCAGAGCTTAATTTACCTAATACTCTGCTGGGTGTGGATGTTATAGAAAACGGCACATTAACACTCAGTGATGCCACCAGCCAAGAGCTGCTTAACTGCCTTTCAGATGGTAAACCAACCAAATTAGTGATCACTTTAATTGGCGGGCAAGGGCACATTTTTGGCCGCGGCAACCAACAGCTTAGCCCTGACGTGATCCGTAAAATTGGCCTTGATAACATCATAATTGTTGCCACCAAAACCAAATTAACCGCGCTCCAAGGGCGCCCACTCATTTGCGATACCGGGGATGAACAACTCGATAACGCACTTAGCGGCACGCGCACTGTCATCACAGGTTATCAAGATGAGGTGCTTTATCGTGTTGGATACAACGAGGAATAACATGCAGTTTGATGTGTATATAGAAAAAGCCCAAGTGTTTTTTGATAACTTAGTAGAGCGTGCCAGCGATGATGAATTGTTTGCTGGTGGTTATTTACGTGGTCACTTTGATTTAGCGGTAGGTTATGCCCAAGTTGCAGGTGATAACCCAGATGCCGAAGCCTTAAATGAAA
>JBGTXC010000095.1:0-9273 GCA_041937835.1 Alteromonadaceae bacterium
CCCAGATTGGTTTTGTACTTTGTCAGCAAGTTGTTTTGCCCCTTTGACCATATCTTGCGGTTCACCAAATTCAGGCTGCTCAAGACTACCTACCGCAATATACACCTTAGTAAGTGCCTTAGGCTTGACCACAGGTACACTGAGAATGTGATCCTCTTTAAACCACACTGATGGGCTACCTAAGATGTAATGATCAAACAGCTCAGGCTGTGTAAAAAGGATGTAGGCACCAAACAACCCACCCAATGAGTTGCCCACAAACGTATTTGTGCCTGAGATGCGGTAATTACTTTGCATATAAGGGAACACGGCGTTTTTTATAAACTGCATATGATTTTCAGCCTCACCCGTGTGGTATTCCCAACTTGGCTGGTGGCTATGAGTAAAATCGCGAATACGGCTTGAGGGCCCTCGCGCGCCTTTTGAATAGGAAATACCCACCAGAATTGCTTCTTGCATCTTGCCTGAGTTCATCGGAAAGCGCGTTGCCCCTGAGGCAATTTGAAAGCTGTAAAACGCATCCGTTAAGTAAATCACCGGATAAGTTTTGTTTTTGTTAAAGCGATAAGAGCGGGGCACTTTAATAATAATGGGATAAACCCGCTTTGTGGCCGCATCGGTGAGTTCAACAATGTGACTACGAGGGATTTCAAAACCCCTGTGCTCATCTGCTTTTGTAGAAAAAGTGATACTAAAAAAGACTAGGGTGAATAGGGTTAAAGCAATGCGTGTCACAATGGGCTCTTAAATTATTTAGCGGCCAGTAGGCGCTTTAGGAAAAAATGGGAAGGATGTGCGTTTAGTTTACGCAAATGTGAGGTGATGAATGCATACACTCACCGCAAGGCCATCCATGTTAATCATTGATTTTAAATACAAAATAATGAAATAGTAAAGGGTGTAATATATCCAATAATTAAAAATAAAACGGCTGAAAATAACGCGTATTCTGTCATTTTCGATTTATTCTTTACAACCAAACTTTAACCTCCTTAGTTTTATATTTTTAATGACATCACTGTAGGTGTATGGCTATCCGTGGTGCTCATTCGACGTAAACTTGACTTTCTCGCCGCTAAATTGGTTAAAAAGCTGCTCATGGGCTTTTTTACTAAAGGTATTATCGGGCACTTCGTATTGCTCTATCCAATTGATGAGCAGATTAAGGTTTGCGTCTTGCGCCGCTTTTGATGCGTATTTATGTGGCTCCCATGGGCGAGACTTTGCGTTTTTAATGCAGTCTTCGATGGATAAATTCAGATAAATCACGTGAGTCGCTTTAGGTAGCGCCGTTTCAAGTAAATCCGAATAGCAGCCTTCAATAACCCAAGTGTGATTGCTACTCATAAAATCGTTTATGGCCGCATTTGATTTAGCAAGAGGGCGGCGCACAGGAGGCGATACCGGCTCCCAAGCTAAAGTGTCTAAATCTAAGTGCGCAAGCGTATTTTCATTGGCAAGTTTTAATGCCAAAGTGGATTTACCTGAGCCAGAGTTACCAAAAATAACAGTGCGAGTCATAGGATTCCTTGCCTGTAAGATGGAGAACGAGTGAATCACCTTTTAGTTATTAGGTTTAAGCACTTCTACCGAGTATTTTTTTACCAAAGTACACCACAATAGCTAAAGGAATAAAGTACTGTACGGCTAACTGAATAGCGGTTCTGACATAAATGCGGATTGACTCTCGGATTTCTTCTTGTGTTACTTCTGGTTTTGTTAACTCAAAGTCAGACCAACCTACCCATAAACACACGCAGAGTACAACGATTAAACCAAGGTGTTTGAAGACGGATTTTTTTGATGTGCTAAGCATGGCATTTCCTTATGCAAGATGTGTATCAACGATGAAAAGGGCTGAGTATCTATCCAGAAAACTGCTAAAGCCGAAGCGGTCTTCAAAGACTCACTTCGACTCTAACGTAATAGAGAACCGGTTTAATGGCTACAATCGATAATGTAAACCAATGCCAAATCCATCGATGCTGTCACCGCCATCGCTGAAGTAACGTGCGAACTCTGCATTTAAAGTAAAATTACCGATGTCGTAATCTAGCCCTAAACCAAAGGCGATGTCTGAATCTGAGCCGCTGTGCTCTTCAAACACAGCAATCTCAGGGGCACTTATTTTGCCGGTGGATTCAATGTTTGAATAACCCAACATGGCGTATGGCTTAAATTGGTCGGTGACTGGGTAGCTGGCGCGTAAAAATAAGCCTGACATAGAATCAATTTCTGCAGTGGTTTGCACGCCAGGAATCCCCATTACCGCCTGAGTATCATCGCCAATTCCAAAACCAAGGCGAAGCTCGGCACTGAAATAAGGTGAAATTTGGTAGCCTACTTTGGTGTTAAGTACCGGCATACTGACATCCAGCGAAAGACCTTCATCTTGGCTTTTAGCACTGATTTGGGTGTAGTGCATGCCCACGTAAATATCGCCGTCTTGTTCGTTTGCTTGAGTCGTGTGCGTGGCTAAGCTTGCTGCAATTAAGAGTGGTAGGGTACTGATTTTTATTGTTTTTATCACTTTTATTACCTTGTTTTTGTTTTGGGTAGATTAACAAGGCAGTGAATAAGATGACCAGAAAAAGGTCGTTAAAAAGTGTAAGCGAAAAAAAAGCCACCTATGGTGGCTTTGGGGTCGGAACTTTATTGGCTAGTTTGTTCTGTGATGGTGTGGGTAATTTGATACGGGGTAAAGCCGCTGATGTAGCCGTTTACCCTAAAGGTATAGGTACCTTCTTCATCAAAGAAATAGGTGATCACTTCAGGGTTATCTAACGAGGCCGCTGATGCCACTTGATTGCCTTCGCTATCTAATAGGGCGTAATCCAAATCAGCCACGCCTGACCAAGTTAAGCTACTTTGCACAGACACCATATTGGCTGTCACTTCAAACGGGTGATCAATAAACTGAATGTTTTCAGCAGACGGCCCCATAGTGCCTTCTATGACCTCAGTGCGCTGCCCAAAGCTTGCTGTGGCGCTTAAGAGCTCGCCATCCACATCCACGCCATCAAATAAAGCGGTGCCTTGCTCTGTGACTAGGCTAAAGGTGTTGTCTTTTGCATCTTCAAAGCGAAATGCAAAGCTTTGGCGCTCGTTATTGCCGTTGAGCTTGATGTTGATGACCTTTTCACCATTTTGAAATAGCACCACTTTACTTGGTTCATCAGCAACAAAATGCAGGCGAATGCGATCACCACGAAGGCGGGCATTTAACTGGCTGCCTGTATTTAAAGCGAGCGCTTGATTATCCTCAGCTTGGCTGTGAGAAATTAAGCTGTGTTGCCCTGTGATGGACATAGCATTGCTGGATTCCTCATAGGTGCGCCAGTTGCCAGACTGTGCCCAAAGTGTGTCACCTTGCATGAACTTGCTGCGCTCACCCACGGTATTTTTTGCAAGTTCCACTGCCGCTTTTACATCAATGTAGCCCGCACCCACTTGGTGTACCGCGTATTCAGGCATTGGCTCCGCGGTGACTTTAATGATGTGCTCAATTTGATCCGGCGAGAGCTGCGGGTTCGCTTCTAATAAAAGTGCCACAGTACCTGCCACAAATGGCGTTGCCATGGACGTGCCCGAAATACGTAAATAGGTGGCGTAGTAATCTGGGTTATTTAAATCCAGCACTGGGCCTGTGGCGCCCACCACAGTATTAATGGCACGGGCTGAGGTGATCCCTTGGCCTGGTGCGGTAATATCCGGCTGCTTTATGACATCGCCCGCCACACCGCGGCTAGAAAAATCCGCCAAGCCTTTTGTTGCAGTACCTGCCGCCACATTAATTACCCAAGGGGCAATGGCGTATTGGTTTAAGGTGTTGTCATCTGGCCCTGAGTTAGATGCAGCAAATAGCACCACCATGCCATTTTTATAGGCTGTGAAGCTGGCTTGGTTAATTGGGTTGAATGGATCAAAGCTGCTGCCATCGCCACCACCCCAACTGTTGGTGATCACATCAATGCCGTAGCGTGCTTGATTTGTCAAAGCGTAATCAAAACCTAATAGACCAAATAAAATATTCAGGCCTTCACCTGCACCTAAGCCAATTAACTTGGCATCAGGCGCAATGCCATCATGGGCATAAGGACGGCGGGCATCGTTTTCGGATGCTTTACCACTGCCAGAGACGGTTGCAGCCACATGGGTACCATGGCCTGAGCTGGTATCCGTATTAGGAATGTCTTCCAAGAAAAAGTGCACGCCACCGGCTAAGTCTAAATCACCAACCAGTTTGACATTTTGAATCGTGGTCTCGCCAAACGTGAGATCTGGGTGCGTGCCGTCAATGCCAGAATCCAGTACGGCAACTGTGACGCCTTTACCTGTGAAGCCTTCGATGTCTTGCACATAGTGGCCACCGGTGATTTCCCCCGAAGTGTAATTTGAGTATTCAAGTGGTGCATTTAAGTAAATGCTGCTAACGCCATCCGCGTCTGAAAGTGCGTTGATTTGTGCAGTAGTGAGCTGAATGTTGGCCATGGGTAGGCTATTTAAGGCTAAAAAAGGCACACTGAATTGACTTAACGTGGGTTTTACTTTGGCTTTGTCATCAAAGGTGACAATGACATCATGCTGTGCAAGTGGGATAAGTTGCCCTTTAAGCTTAGGGCCTATCATAGCATCGGCGTATGCGTTGGCACATAAACCCGTAGCAAGCGTTAAACCAAGGACCGTACGACGTGGCGTTAACATGTTCTTCTCCTGTTGTGATTAACCTCGTCACTTTGCTAAACATTGTGTTAACACTCTATCGGGGTATACCCCCAAAATTAAAAAAAGATCCCCTGATATTGCGCAAAGTTATTTTGTGGTGTTAGAATTTTCAAAAATTTCTGAAAGTTTAAAATTAAATGAAGCTATCACCAAAATTAGAAAACTTTGTGCACCACTGTGGTGAAATGGGGAGCCGTTGGGGCTTTAACCGCACCATAGGGCAAATGGTGGGCTTATTACTCATCGTGGATGAACCTTTAAACGCACAGGCGATGTCGGATGCGCTGTCGATTTCACGTGGCAATGTCAGCATGGGCTTAAAAGAACTGCAAAGCTGGCGCTTAGTGCAAGTGCATCATATACCGGGTGATCGTAAAGAGTATTACTCGCCAGCTGGGTCAATTTGGGAGTTAGCACTGAGGGTTTTTGAAGAGCGCCGTAAACGTGAGATAGACCCAACCCTTTCAATGCTGCGCGCCAACCTCTTTGATGAGCCACACACAGAGCAAGAGCGTTTTGCCCAAGAGCGTATGCACGAAATTCATGACTTGTTAGAAACCTTAACGACTTGGGCGCTTGAATTACAACGCATGAGCCCAGAAAAGCTCACCACCTTAATGAAATTAGGGGCAGGGGTGAGCAAGTTCCTCGATGCAAAGGATAAGTTACTTAAAGGCGAGTCACGTTAGTGCTCGCCTTTTTTATTAGGAGTGTGCCATGTTAGACACTGAAATTTTGTCGCGCATCCAGTTTGCCGCCAACATCAGTTTTCACATTTTGTTTCCTACCATCACCATCGCTTTGGCGTGGTTTTTGTTCTTTTTTAAATGGCGTTTTGATGCCACAGGCGACCCAATTTGGATGCGTGTGTATCGCTTTTGGGTGAAAATTTTTGCCCTGACGTTTGCATTAGGTGTGGTCAGCGGCATTACTATGTCGTTTCAGTTTGGCACTAATTGGCCGGGCTTTATGGAAAAGGTTGGCAACATTGCGGGGCCGCTACTTGGGTATGAGGTGCTGACGGCGTTTTTCCTTGAAGCCACGTTTTTAGGGATCATGCTGTTTGGCCAACAAAGGGTGCCGCAAAAAGTACATACTTTTGCCGCGCTGATGGTGGCTGTGGGTACGAGCCTTTCAGCGTTTTGGATCTTGTCGCTTAACTCTTGGATGCAAACGCCCGCAGGCCATGAAATCCGTGATGGCATAGTGTATGCCAAAGATTGGTGGGCAATTATTTTTAATCCGTCATTCCCTTACCGACTCGCACACATGATGTTGGCATCGTTTATTACCGCGAGCTTTTTGATCATAGGTATTAGTAGCTACCGCTTGCTCAAAGGCGATGATAAGCGCGCCCCAAAACGGGCGTTAAAAGTCGGGCTTTTTGCTGCTGCTTTATTTACGCCGCTGCAAGTAGTGGTAGGGGATTTACATGGGTTAAACACCTTTGAGCATCAACCTCAAAAAATCGCGGCGATGGAAGGCGTGTGGCAAACCCAACAAGGCGCGCCACTGCTGCTCTTTGCCGTTGTGGATGAGCAAAATCGAACCAATCACTTTGAATTAGCTGTGCCTAACCTTGCCAGCTTGATTTTAACTCACCAAATGGATGGTGAAATAAAAGGGCTTAATGATTTTAAAGAGCACCCACCTGCGGCGCCTATCTTTTATGGTTTTAGAGTCATGGTCGGGCTTGGCATGCTGATGTTGGTGCTGGCGTGGTTTGGTAGCCTGCAACTTATCAAACGGGGTGAAGTAAGCCCAAGGTTGCTCAAGGTATTTGTGTGGTTTAGCTTTTCTGGCTGGGTCGCTACGTTAGCTGGCTGGTATGTCACCGAAATTGGCCGCCAACCTTATTTGGTTACAGGCATTTTAAAAACCTCAGAGGCGGTGACCACTCAACCTGCTGATAACGTGCTCTTTACCTTAATCATGTATTTAAGTGTGTATGCGCTCATGTTGGTGGCCTATTTACACACGGTATTTTTAATGGCGCGTAAAAGTGCCAAAGTGGAAGAAGACCCAAGTTTTGGGGCAGGGCAAGCATTTCCACATCAATTACGCCGCAGCTAAGGAGGCAGTATGTTTGATTTATCACTTAACGCTTTGGCCGCGATTTTCGCAGGGTTGATGGGCTTTAGTGTGCTGATGTATGCCATTTTGGATGGCTATGACTTGGGCGTAGGTATTTTATTGCCTAATAAAAGTGCACAAAGCCGCCCAGACAGAGACAAAATGATTGCCTCTATTGGTCCCTTTTGGGATGCCAATGAAACATGGCTGGTACTCGCCGTGGGTATTTTACTGATTGCCTTTCCTAAAGCGCATAGCCTAGTACTGAGTGAATTGTATTTGCCTGCATCTGTGATGCTGTTGGGCTTGATATTGCGAGGTGTCGCATTTGACTTTAGAGCCAAGGCCCATGTCTCTCACCAAAACACATGGGATTGGGTGTTTCAAGGCGGCAGCTTACTCACCGCGCTTTGCCAAGGTTATATGTTAGGACGTTATGTGATGGGCTTTGACGATACACCAATGGCACTGGTTTTTGCGGTGTTAAGCGCGTTTGGGGTGGTGTGTGCGTATGCCTACATTGGGGGTACTTGGCTGGTGATGAAAACCCAAGGGGCGCTCCAACTTGCAGCAATACGTAAAAGCCGAATAGCTGGGCGCGTGGCGCTTTTAGGCGTGCTTGGTGTGTCGGTTGTTAATCCACTGATAAACCCTATGGTGTTTGAGCGTTGGTTTAGCCTGCCGAATGCCCTTTTTTTAGTGCCTCTACCTATGGTGTGTGTGGCTTTTTTTGTGATCAACGAACTGGTGCTTTATCACTTTGAACGTAGCTTTGAAAAAGAAGGCAATGTGGCTCATTTAGGTCACGGGCAGATGCTACCTTTTATCAACACCATTTTAATCTTTATGTTGGCGTTTTTTGGCCTAGCTTACAGTTTTTACCCTTATGTGATCCCTGGCAGTGTCACTTTTGTGGAAGTTGCTGCAGCGCCTGAATCTCTGAGCTTTATTTTGGCAGGCGCGGCTTTTGTTATACCTGTCATCGTGCTTTACACCATTTACAGCTACCGGGTGTTTTGGGGAAAGGTGCGTGATTTAAGTTACACCTAGGCGACTTAAATACACTTGCACCTAATTGAGCTGAGTGCTTAAGGTGTGCCTCACTTCAGTGCAGCTGTGCCTTGCTTTGGTGCAGCTGTGCCTTGCTTTGGTGCAGCTGTGCTGAGGTTGATTAGATTCGGCTTTGCTTAAATCACTGTATTTAGGCGGGTTTCATACGTCTGTCATCTTGGCATGCTTTTTTTATAGTGTTCTTTGCGTTCAACCTAAAGGAGCACACCATGCACGCACTTTCTGACGTAATTTCATTTATAGACACTTTGCTGCATCTTGAAGTGAGTAGTTGGGATGTGGAAGACGATACCTTTAACCCTAAGGAGGCACCATGAACACCCATTCGCGCCGCTTAGGTTATTCCACCACCTTTAAACGCCAAGTGGTGGATGCTGTGGTAAAACAGCAAAAGCTCATTGGCGATACGGCAAAGGAGTATGGTGTACCCAGTCGTACCGTGTATGCGTGGCTTAAAGAGCACTCACAAAGTGAAGCGCAAAAAGCACAAAAATTGGTGCAATTGCGCAAGCAATTATTGGATCAATTATCAGCTGTTGAAACCAGTATGGCGGTTTTAAACTAATCTTTGCCGCCATTCGGCGGCTTTTTCATCACATCAATCGCAGAACGTCCCCATTAGTCTTTACAAGCGGATCATGCTTGGTACAGTAGGCTAACAATAAATACAATGATGCAATAGAGAACAACAATGAATAAAACCATCCTCGCGTGCGCCCTTGGTGCCGTTTTCTTAAGTGGTTGTAATGACACCACAGCCAGCAAACAAACTGAACTCGAGCCACAAGCACAGATGCTAGAAGAAGTCGCCATGGTGAATTACCCAACAACGGCCAAAAAACCAGTGACAGACACGTATTTTGGCACGGACGTCGTTGATAACTACCGTTGGTTAGAAGACGACATGAGCGCAGAAACCGCTGATTGGGTAAAAGCGCAAAATAAAGTGACGTTTGATTACTTATCACAAATTCCTTATCGCGAAGCGTTAGAAACTCGCTTAGCGGCGCTAATGGACTACGAAAAAGTCAGCGCGCCGTTTGTAGAAGGCGACTACACCTATTTTTATAAAAACGATGGCTTACAAAACCAATACGTTTTATACCGCCAAAAGCATGATGAAAACGGCCAAGTCACAGGGGATGCGGAAGTATTTTTAGATCCAAATACCTTCTCTGAAGATGGCACTACCTCTATGTCTGGCGTGAGCTTTTCGGAAGATGGCAGCTTAGTGGCGTATCAACTTTCGCACGGTGGCAGCGACTGGCGTGAAATCGTGATTTTAGATGCTAAAACCAAAGCACAGATTGATGCGACATTGGTGGATGTGAAATTCTCAGGCATTAGCTGGAAAGGCAACGAAGGCTTCTTCTATTCAAGCTATGACAAGCCAAAAGGTTCTGA
>JBGTXC010000096.1:0-9268 GCA_041937835.1 Alteromonadaceae bacterium
AGGTAGTTGATAACACGGTTATCAAAGTCTTCACCACCTAAGTGAGTGTCACCGTTTGTCGCGAGTACTTCAAAAGTGTGTTCACCTTCAACTTCATCGATTTCGATGATTGAGATATCAAAAGTACCACCACCTAAGTCGTATACTGCGATTACATTGTCGCCTTGCTTTTTGTCCATGCCGTAAGCAAGGGCTGCAGCCGTTGGCTCGTTGATGATACGTTTAACATCAAGACCTGCGATACGACCAGCATCTTTAGTTGCTTGACGCTGAGAGTCGTTGAAGTATGCCGGTACTGTGATAACGGCACCTGTTACTTCTTCGCCTAGGTAGTCTTCGGCGGTTTTCTTCATCTTTTTAAGCACTTCAGCTGAAATCTGTGGTGCTGCTTTCTTTTCGCCTTTTACTTCTACCCACGCATCACCATTGTCTGCTTTAACAATGCTAAATGGCATGATGCTGATATCGCGTTGAACTTCTTCGTCTTCAAAACGACGGCCAATTAAACGCTTAATAGCGAAAAGGGTGTTTTTAGGGTTAGTAACCGCCTGACGTTTAGCAGGTTGACCTACTAATGTTTCACCATCGTCTGTGTATGCAATCACAGATGGGGTTGTGCGGTCGCCTTCAGCGTTTTCGATTACGCGTGGTTTGTCGCCGTCAAGGACTGCAACACATGAGTTAGTTGTACCTAAGTCGATACCAATGATTTTGCCCATGAGGTTTCTCCAACTTCAAATTCTGGTTTATTCGTAAGATGCTTAGTAAATAGGGATGGCACTTAACGAATTCAACGGCTTTTTTTAATTTTTTTTACGTTTTTGTTTGTTTGGTGAGAAAAACACCAGTTTTTGTAGGGTTTTTAACAAAAAGCAGAGTTAAAGAACCGGTAAAAAGGACAAGAGATGCAAACTTTTCCTATTTATGCTTATATTAACTGGTCGGATGTGTTTAGAAGAAAGTATTTATGTTATTTCAAGAATTACTAACCCAAGTTGACAACGCCGTGATCAAACAGTCGGATCAATTGGCAACCACAGGGTTTTTACAGTTTCCAAGTAACTGGTGCCAAGGGCGTACTGCATTTGGTGGTTTATCAGCGTCGATGTTGTACCGTGCTATGCGTGCATTAGTGGGTAATGAGTTAATCATTAAGTCTTTAAGTACGAATTTTGTAGGCCCTTTACTTGCCGATACGGATTTTCATATTGAAGTTGAAGTGTTACGCCGTGGTAAAAACAGTGCGCAATTACTCGCTAAAGCCATTCAAAACGATGGCGTGCAAGTCATCGCTCAGGCCTGTTTTGCTAAAGCCCGTGCTTCAAATGTGGTGGTAGAAAAAGATGTGCAATTGGCACTCAGTCAACCCGATGAGACTCGTTTGATCCCTTACATGGAAGGTGTGACCCCTCAGTTTTTCCAGCACATGGCGTTTAATTTACAATCGGGTGCTATGCCATTTACTGACGCGAAAACCAGTCACATTGGTGGTTGGATGCGCTTACGTGAGCCGCGTGATGAAATGGGCGTAGAAGACATTATTTTGCTGACCGATGCATGGCCACCTGTGATGCTGCAAATGTATCAACAAGTCGCACCTGCCAGCTCGATGTCTTGGTATTTAGAGTTTGTTGAACAAGAAATGCTCTCTAAAGATAGCTGGCTTGCTTTTGATGCCAAAACGCGCTTTGCAGAAGACGGTTACGGCTTGGAAGACGGCAGTATTTTTAGTGAGTCAGGTAAGTTATTAGCACTCACGCGCCAAACAGTAGCACTATTTAATTAATTTCAAGGTTTAATTGGCTGAGCTGGTGTGTAGACACTAGCTCGGCGGCCTTTTCACCCGCCAGCAGAGCTTGATACATATTTAACTGATGTAATTTCTTAAGTGCCTGATTAAAGGCATCGCGTTTTTGTTTGTCACGAAATGCTAGAGGTCTGGGGGCACTTTTAAATATGAGGTGGCGTGTGATGGGTAATACTGTGTCATTGAGTACGTATTGCGATTCATAAAAATCATATACTCTTGAATCAAGCACAATGACATCCGTCCACCCTTTCATCAAATGGTCAATTTGCGCCATTTGATTCACCACTTCTTCATAGCTTTCCATTGCAGGAATGACTTTTTGATAGCTTTCGCCCAAATAAGCTTTGGCATTTTGAAAGGCAAGTACGCTTAAACCTACCAAATCAGTGGTGTCTTCAATCGTGAGTGATTTTGACTGTAAAGTGATAGCCACATTTAAATAATTAATGACTGAGTCACTGATATGAATGTGCTGACCATGGGTTTGTGGTGGGATGTTGAGCATGGCGTCAATCCGCCCTGCTTCAAGTTGCTTGATCATGCGCTTATTGGAAAGATACACCACATCAATGTTTTTTTCGCCTGCAAGCATGAGTGCCGCTTTAACGATTTCAAGTTGGATGCCCGTATCGCCTGTTTTAATCACATAAGGTGGCACAAATGCACTGGTTGCAAGCACAAATCGGTCTTTGGCGTTTACTGTACTAGGCAGTAACACTCCAATTATTAACGCGAATAAAAGACAACTTCCTCGACGCACACGACCCCCTTAGAGCGACAGGCTTAACTCATCCTAACACGTTGACACAAACATACCAGTGCTTTGATGCATTTCTTACAACAAAGACTTTCTATAATTTAATTATATAACAGTAGCTTACTTCTATACTCTTGATAGCAGTTATTTGAGATGACAGAAAATTTTTGTTAGGGATGTAATAAGCAAACCTTGGAATTACGTTTGATTTAACTCTGAAGGAGCATTCATGAAAAACAGTTTCGATACCCGTGTGCAGTTAACCGTTAATGGCAAACAAGTTCATGTGTATTCATTAGCTGCATTAGGCGAAGAGGCGCATACCCTGCCTTTTTCCTTGAAAGTGTTATTAGAAAACTTACTGCGCAATGAAGATGGTGAAAATGTTAAAAGCAGCGACATCGAAGCTTTGCTCCATTGGGATCCAAAAGCGAAACCGAGCAAGGAAGTGGCTTTTACGCCAGCACGCGTGGTGATGCAGGATTTTACCGGGGTACCTGCCATCGTTGATTTAGCGTCTATGCGTGATGCTATGGCACGACTGGGTGGGGATCCAAATAAAATTAATCCTGTTTCAGATGCCGAAATGGTGATTGATCACTCTGTACAGGTGGATGCATTTGGTAGTAAAGACGCACTCGAGATCAATGCCAAACTCGAATTTGAACGAAACCAAGAAAGGTATGCGTTTTTACGTTGGGGGCAAAAATCCTTTAAAAATTTAAAAGTAGTACCGCCTGCAACCGGTATCGTGCACCAAGTTAATTTAGAGTACCTAGCGCGTGTCGTGAGCGAGAAAACCCTAGGAGGTGAAACCTATGCATTTCCTGACACCTTAGTCGGTACAGACTCGCACACCACTATGATCAACGGCATTGGCGTTTTAGGCTGGGGTGTAGGCGGTATTGAGGCAGAAGCTGCCATGCTTGGCCAGCCTATTTCCTTGCTTATTCCTGAAGTGGTTGGCTTTAAGTTAAAAGGTAGGCTGCCTGAGGGGGCGACTGCCACGGACTTAGTACTTACCGTGACTGAGCAGTTACGTAACCATGGTGTGGTCGGTAAGTTTGTGGAATTTTTTGGTGATGGTTTGGCTGACTTGCCGCTTGCCGACAGGGCAACTATCGCCAATATGGCACCTGAATACGGCGCGACCTGTGGCATTTTCCCCATTGATGAAGAAACACTGACTTACCTGCGTTTAACAAACCGGTCTGAAGAGCAAATTTCCCTTATTGAAGCCTATGCAAAGCATCAAGGTTTGTGGCGAAATGAAGGTGACGAACCACGCTATTCAGACGTACTCGAATTAGATTTAGCCGATGTCGTTCCGTGTATCGCAGGGCCAAAACGACCTCAAGATCGCATTTTGTTAACTAAGGCAGGCGATGACATCAAAGGGCATTTAGCCCAGTTTCAAAAAGAACGTAGTGCGCATGCTAAAGGCGATGAAATCACACGCGTGGACTCAGAAGGCAGGCAAATAAAGCGTGCAGATGAAGGCGCCCCAGTCATGGGCACTGCCAATGTTACCTATCAAGGTAACACGTTTGAATTAAATGATGGTGCTTGTGTGATTGCCGCCATTACCAGTTGTACCAATACGTCAAATCCGAGTGTGATCATGGCTGCGGGCTTAGTCGCCAAAAAAGCCAAAGAGCTTGGCTTAAAGGTAAAACCTTGGGTAAAAACCTCTTTAGCACCTGGTTCACAAGTGGTCACTGATTACTTAGAAAAAGCAGGCCTGTTAGATGATTTGGCGCATCTAGGCTTTGATATTGTGGGTTATGGCTGTACCACATGCATTGGTAACTCAGGGCCCCTACCCGATGAAATTTCAGAAGCCATCCAAAAACACAAGCTTGTTGTGAGCTCGATTTTATCTGGTAATCGTAACTTTGAAGGGCGTATACACCAAGATGTTAAAATGAACTTTTTAGCTTCTCCGCCACTTGTGGTGGCATATGCAATCGCTGGGCGAACTGACATCGACGTTTATAACGAGCCTTTGTGCCAGTTAGACGGTAAGCCCATATTTCTTAAAAATATATGGCCCACGGCAAGTGAAATCCAAGCATTGGTGACTGAGCATGTTTCTCAGGCAATGTTTGCTAAAAGCTATCAAGATGTTTATCAAGGTGATGAACGCTGGCAAGGGATCAAAACCCCTGAAGGGGCGCGCTATGAATGGGATGCAAAGTCAACGTACATTAAAAAAGCGCCCTTTTTTGATGACATGAGCGAAACCCCACCCGGGATCCCAGAGATTAAAGGCGCACGCTGTTTAGCAAAGCTCGGGGACTCTGTCACCACAGATCACATTTCTCCTGCCGGTAGTATTAAACTCGATGCGCCTGCAGGGCAATATTTAACAGACTCCGGTGTAAGTAAGGATGAATTTAACTCGTATGGCTCTCGCCGCGGTAACCATGACGTCATGGTACGGGGTACTTTTGCCAATGTACGGTTGAAAAACCAATTGGCACCAGGCACTGAAGGTGGTGTTACACGGTTTCAACCCGATGATAGTGCTATGAGTATCTATGATGCGGCGATGGCTTATCAAAAAAACAGTACGCCGTTGATTATTCTTGCGGGTAAAGAATATGGCACTGGCTCGTCACGAGACTGGGCTGCCAAAGGCTCCTTGTTGTTAGGCGTTAAAGCTGTGATTGCACAAAGTTATGAGCGGATACATCGCTCTAATTTAATTGGCATGGGCGTATTACCTTTGCAATTTAAAGAAGGTGATTCACATGAGTCTCTTAATCTTACGGGCAAAGAATCTTTCGAAATAGAAGGACTTTATGACAAAGCAGATTCCGTCACTGTGCATGCAGCGATGGATAATGGCAAAACGGTGAGCTTTGAAGCGCAAATCCGAATTGATACGCCTAAAGAATGGGAGTACTACAAGCACGGCGGCATTTTACAATATGTGCTTCGTGGTTTGTTGGATAAACACTAAAGGCTAGGTTGTCGTCACTGAGGTTTGTTACTATAGGCAGGTTTCAGTGACGGCAGTAATGAGATGTATTTAAGCCAATCAAGTAAAGTGATCACCATAGGGGATGGCGATTTAAGTTTTTCCCGCGCCTTACTGCAATTTATTGCACCTGAGCAATTGATTGCCACTACCTACGACAGTGAACACACATTAAGGGATAAATACACACGTCATGCTCTCGATTGCTTAATAGAGCAAGGTGTAAAGACGTTTCATGATGTAGACATCACTTGCCCTGAGTCTTTAAAAAAGTTACCTCTAAAAAGTGCTGACATTGTTATTTTTAATCATCCATTAGTACCTACTCAGCGTAGTTATGCTCAATACCAAAAAGAGCGTGATAAAAGTGCCAACCTCTTAAACCGTGCACTGCTTTATCATTTTTTAAAGCACAGCTTTGCACATTTACTGTCACAAAACGGTGAGCGCCTGGCTTTCATAACCACCAAATCGGTCAAGCCTTACAGTCATTGGCATATTGAAACAAGCTTAACCCAAGATACGCCCTATCAATTTCTAGGCTCACACCCTTTTGATATTGCCAAGTTTAAAGCCTATCAAGTACGTAACGTAGACAGAGATAAATGTGTAAAGCACAGTGCCAGTGATGTGTACGTGTATTCAGATAACTTACATCACCCGATTAATACTCAATTGCAAGCATTTAAATACTCAGCACAAGGTTACTGCGAATTGTGCAGAAAAGGCCCTTTCACAAGCGACACCGATTGGCAAAACCACACCCACACACGGGTGCACAAAGCACAATCACAATACCAAACAGACTGGCTTGACTACTTAAAACAAACATAAAAAAAGCGCCCGTAGGCGCTTTCATTTTATATAAAGCATGGTTAAGTTATGCGGTGTTTTTATTCATCGCATTAATTAAAAAGGCGGAAATTTTTGCACCTTCTTTTAATGTGGATGCAGAGCTTTCTTGACCACGCATTGAACTGTCAGTAAAGGGTGCAATTTCCATCATATCAGCACCTGTGATTGGGAAAGCATCACTCAGTGCTTTTAAGATAGTTAACGCTTCATCTGGTGTCATACCATCGTATTCTGGGGTGCCGGTTGCAGATGCAAAGGTGGCATCTAGGGCATCAATGTCAAAGCTTACATAAAGCTCATCTACCTTATCGGCTTTTAGCTGTGCTAACACTTCATCCGCAATGGCCTGTGCCCCTTTTTCACGAATTTCATTGGCCCAATGTTGTTTTACACCAAAGGTTTCTTCCCAATGTGATTTAGGTTTACCACTTGAACGAATGCCAAACTGAATTAAGTGATGCGGTGCAGGTAAAAATTCCAATACATGCGTACACCAAGAACCAAAACATAAATCAATGCCTAGGCGCTCTACCAGTAAGTCCGTGTGGGCATCAAAATGAATGATGGCAGTGCGAATGCCTTTATCACGTTTGGCTTTTAGGTATGATTTGCTCAGTGGATAACTGATGGAGTGGTCGCCACCAATGCCGAATATCCCTTTGTTATCAAAGGTTTTATAAAATTCATCACACACATCTTCGGTAATCGAAAGCGGGCTAACGTGGTATTGTGTTTCTGTTGTTTGATATAGTGCTTTTTGGCAGTTTTCTATGGTGCCGTCGTTTAAGTACTTGTCATGTAATAAGTGCGGGATGACTCGCACATCCCCTAAATCAAAATACTGAGTGTCAGGCTGTTGTTCTATTAACGTATTACGTAAAAATAATGGGCCCCAGTTAGCGCCACGTAAAATGCCACCACCACAATCAGATGCGACACCAAGTACGACTGCATGGTGTGTGTCATCAGCAAGCGATTCTAAGCCTTGCTGCCATTTCTCATCTACCTGCTCTGTTGTGCCAAATAATTTAGTATGAAGCGCAGCTTTTCGTTCTTTTGCTGTGTTGACTGTAAATACGCCGTTTCCTGGTGGGCATAAACATTGGCTGGCTTTGTTTTTAAATGTATTCCACTGACTCATGACTGACCTCATCGATGTGGGTAATTATGCACATATAAACTTACGTGTTTTTAAGCACGCTTTGACGCTTTTACTTAAGCATAAATATAAATAAGCAATTTAAGGATGAAATTAGCGAGTTTATACGTGATTTCGAACACTATGGTTTAGGAGTAACTAACCTGTGATGGTTTGTCAAATGACTGATGTTGCTCTAAAAAAGCGCAGTTGCGGGGTTATTCACTTAGGGTGCATGTTTACCAATATTCCCTAATAGCAATGATTTTACCTTGTTGAAATTCAAATAAGGTGGTGATCACCTGCTGGTGGGCGTACCATGCTTGCCCCTCTTTTTGTTGCCAACTGACTGTTTGCACAACAAAGGCGGCATCACGCGCAAATTGGATGGACTGCACTTGTGTACGCTCATAGCGAATTAAATCCCGATTGTTGAGCTTATACTTTAAAGCCTGTTGCCAAGAGAGCTTATCTAAATGAGTGGATTGAGCACGGTGCTGATAAATAAACGTATCATCTACCATGGCTACAAGTGTTTTTATGTCGCTTTTATCCTTTAAAGCGTCCATGACAGTAAAGTAGCGCATGATGGTCTCGCGCATGTGTGCTTCACTCATAGGAAGCGCAAATGCACACTGAGTAAACAATGCAACGACAAATAAAGTAATGAATGTGGGTTTTATCATGCTCATTAACCTAAACGGACATTAGTCCTGTACTCAAACCCTTGTATAATTTACAAAATACGGTTTAAACGCAATAGCGTAACAAAAACAATTAAGGCAACATCATGACCAAAGTGTTTCATTTAGGCCTCGAAGAAAAAGATTTAAAAGGCGCAACACTTGCAATCGTTCCGGGTGATCCCGACCGCGCAGCACGTATCTCTGAGCATTTAGCAAATCCTGTGTGTTTAGCGAAAACCCGTGAATATCACGTGTTTCTAGGTGAGCTGGCAGGCAAGTCAGTGGTTGTTTGCTCAACAGGTATTGGCGGCCCTTCAACAAGTATCGCCATTGAAGAATTAGCCCAATGTGGGATCCGCAGCTTTTTACGCATTGGTACCACGGGTGCGATTCAGCCGCACATTAATGAAGGCGACATTTTGATCAGTAATGCGTCGGTTCGTCTTGATGGCGCAAGTGGTCACTTTGCTCCTATTAACTTCCCAGCTGTGTCTGACTTCTTTACCACCCAAGCTATGGTGAATGCGTGTGACGCTCTTGAAATGCCATATCATTTAGGGATCACTGCCTCAAGTGATACCTTCTACCCTGGGCAAGAGCGTTACGACACCTACTCTGGCTACGTACCTCGCGCTTTCCAAGGAAGTTGTGAAGAGTGGCAAAATTTAGGTGTAATGAACTATGAAATGGAATCTGCCACGTTATTCACTATGTGTGCTGCGCTTGGTTTAAAAGCAGCGTGTGTTGCGGGCGTATTAGTTAACCGAACACGTCAAGAAATTCCAAATGTTGATCACGGTGAGATTGAGCGTAAATCAGTTGCTGTCGTATTAAAGGCGGCTGAACTGGTACTGCAAGATGATTAATTCATACCATTAATTGAAAAAGCGCCATTGAGCGCTTTTTTTATGCGCCTAATTCTTTTAAACACGCCGATGCTGGCTAAACTTAGGTCATCTATTAAAAGGAAGCATGTGCAAGGAGTGTTTTAAGGGGTATCTACAATGTGGCGTAAACTACTGTTTTTTATTTCTACTTG
>JBGTXC010000097.1:0-9130 GCA_041937835.1 Alteromonadaceae bacterium
GCATCAGTGCGTTTTAGGATTGCAAGGATCTCGTCTAAGTGCTCTAGGCCATCGCCGTTTTCAATGGCGCTACGAATTAATGTGCGCTCACTCTCAGTGCCGTTTTGCATGGCGTAAAGTAGCGGCAGAGTCGGTTTGCCCTCGGCTAAATCGTCACCAATGTTTTTACCCATGGTGTCGCTGTCTGCTGAGTAATCGAGGACGTCATCCACTAATTGAAACGCTGTGCCTAAATGCATGCCGTAGGCTTTTAAGGCGCTTTCAACTTCGGGTGGTTGCTCGGTAATGATGGCTGCAAGCTGGGTGGCGGCTTCAAAAAGCTTGGCGGTTTTTGAGTAAATCACCTGCATGTAGCTTTGCTCTGTGGTGTCTGGATCATTGCAATTCATTAACTGCAACACTTCACCTTCGGCAATGATATTGGTGGCATCAGCTAAAATCTGCATAATCCGCATTTTGCCAAGACCCACCATCAACTGAAATGAGCGTGTGTAGATAAAGTCGCCCACTAACACACTAGCAGCATTGCCAAATTCAGCATTGGCTGTTGGCTCGCCGCGGCGTAGTAAAGATTCGTCGACCACGTCATCGTGCAATAAGGTTGCGGTATGAATGAACTCAACGATGGTGGCAAGGTGAATGTGATCTTGGCCTTGGTAACCCAGTGCACGTGCACTTAATACAGCGAGTAAAGGACGAATGCGTTTACCACCACTGTTGACTATGTACATGCCAAGCCCAGAGACCAATGCAACATCAGATTGTAATTGCGCATTGATTAACTGGTTCACGGCTGCCATATCGTCAGCTGCCAAGGATTGGATGGCCTTGATATCCATGAAGCACTTTATGATTAATCTTAAATTGAGCGCAATTGTACATGAAATTCCAAGTGAGCTCACCCATTTGTCACTTACTGTTGAAATTTAAGTCTTTTTGTTCAAAAAGTAATGTTTTGGCAAGGTTTGCTTGAAAATAACCCGTGCTTTTTACAAATCATCAAAACGCCTTATAAGCACTGACATTTAAGCGTTTTAGTTTCTCTTTAGGGGTAGAGTTTAGGGCTAAAGTTGACTAAAATAGCGCTATCAAGTTTATTGTCCTCAAATTGCACTATTTTTATTCTTTTTTGCAGATTTAGGGTTGCCAGCGATTTTGAATTCGCGTAGACTTCGCGCCCTATCGAAGAATATTTTTTTGTTGCGTCGATTTGAGGGCGCACATACGGAGTTAATTATGTACGCGGTTTTCCAAAGTGGTGGTAAACAGCACCGTGTGACAGAAGGTCAAGTTATCCGTCTAGAGAAGCTAGATGCGGAAACAGGTGCAGCGGTTGAGTTTGATTCAGTACTTTTAGTTGCTGACGGTGAAAAAATCGAGATCGGTGCCCCGTTCGTAAACGGTGGTAAAGTGACAGCTGAGGTTGTTTCACACGGTCGTGGTGAGAAAGTGAAGATTGTTAAATTCAGACGTCGTAAGCATTCTCGCAAGCAGATGGGCCACCGTCAGTGGTTCACTGAAGTTAAAATCACTGGCATTAGCGCTTAATTTAGAGGTACAGAAAGATGGCACATAAGAAGGCAGCTGGTAGTACTCGTAACGGTCGTGATTCAGAAAGTAAACGCCTAGGTGTTAAGCGTTTCGGTGGTGAATCAGTTCTAGCGGGTAACATCCTTGTTCGTCAACGTGGTACTAAGTTCCACGCTGGTGCAAACGTAGGTATGGGTAAAGACCACACACTTTTTGCTAAAGCGAACGGTAAAGTTCAGTTTGAACAGAAAGGTCCTTTAGGTCGTAAATACATCAGCATTGTATCTGAGTAATTGCGACAAGTTGCTTAAGCAACAACGAATTCAAAACCCCGCTTAATGCGGGGTTTTTTGTTGCAGTATCATATACTGTTTACAAAATGCAGAACGAAACGGGTAATCATGAAATTTGTTGATGAAGTTGAGATTCGCGCGGAAGCGGGTGATGGTGGTAGTGGTGTTGTGTCATTCCGCCGTGAAAAATACGTGCCTGAAGGTGGGCCGGACGGTGGTGATGGCGGCGATGGCGGCAGCGTTTACCTTGAAGCAGATGAAAACCTAAACACGCTGATTGACTACCAGTTCGAACGCTTTCATCGTGCTGAGCGTGGCACGAACGGCCATGGCCGTAACATGACAGGTAAAAAAGGTCAGGACTTAGTACTTAAGGTACCAGAAGGTACGCGAGTTACTGACGTTGAAACCGGCGAGCAGCTGGGTGATTTAACCAAGCATGGTCAAAAGTTGCTGGTAGCAAAAGGCGGTTTCCATGGTTTAGGAAACACCCGCTTTAAATCAAGTACGAATCGTGCGCCAAGACAAAAAACGCTAGGTACTAAAGGCGAAATCCGTAACCTTAAACTAGAGCTTATGCTACTTGCTGATGTGGGTTTGTTAGGTTTACCAAACGCAGGTAAATCTACTTTTATTCGCAGCGTATCAGCAGCTAAGCCAAAAGTGGCGGACTACCCATTCACGACCTTAGTACCAAACTTAGGTGTGGTGCGTACGGACTCTAATCGCTCATTCGTGATTGCCGATATCCCGGGTTTGATTGAAGGTGCCGCAGACGGCGCTGGGCTAGGGATCCGCTTCTTAAAACACTTAGAGCGTTGCCGTGTGTTATTACACATCATCGATGTGATGCCAATTGATGGTTCTGATCCGGTTGAAAATGCCTTAGCTATCTTAGGTGAGTTAGAGCAATACAGCCCGAAATTAGCCGCTAAGCCACGCTGGTTAGTCTTCAATAAGGTGGACTTATTACCAGAAGACGAGCGTGAAGCCGTGTGTGAAGACATTGCGGATGCCCTAGGTTTAGAAACTAAGTACTACAGTATTTCTGCACTTAATAAGCTCAATACACAGACCTTGTGTTACGACATCCAAGACTTACTTGAAAGCATGCCAAAAGAGAAATTTGTTGAGCAGCAACAAGAAGAAGTTGAGTTTAAGTGGGATACCTATCACCAAGAAACCCTTGCGGACGATGGTGAAGATTGGGATGATGACTGGGACGAAGATGACTACGATGTTGAGGTCATTTACCAGAAATAAAAAAGGGCGCATTAGCGCCTTTTTTGTAAGCAAAACAATAATAAGAGGTGGATTGTGAAGATTGCAATGATCGCGGCGATGGCGCAAAACCGTGTGATTGGTGCCGATAACGACATGCCCTGGCACTTACCTGCCGATCTCCAGCATTTTAAAAAAGTGACCTTAGGGAAGCCTGTGATCATGGGGCGTAAAACCTTTGAGTCGATTGGTCGCCCTTTGCCTGGGCGTCGCAATATTGTGATCACGCGTAATGCCGACTATCAAGCCACAGGGATTGAGGTGGTCACATCAAAAGAGGCTGCCCTTGAGTTAGTAAAAGACGTTGCTGAGGTGATGGTGATTGGTGGCGGAAACATTTACCAACAATTTTTGCCCCACGCTCACACACTCCATTTGACCTTTATTGATTTAGCCGTTGCAGGGGATACGCATTTTCCTGATTATGAGGCTGAAGGTGACTGGCAACAAACCTGGCGTGAATCACATCAGACTGAAGAACCAGTACCTTTGTCGTATTCTTTTGCCACATTTGAGCGAAAATTATGATTATTCTTGCACCAATGGTACTGCATTGTTAACATCCATCCCGCTTTTTTAAGTCTTAAGTATGATAGGCGGTTGGAAATGAAATACACTTCAGTGATTTTAGCAGTAACACTTGTTTCAGGTTCAGTGATGTTTGCAGGTACAGCGCAAGCGAATGATCAACTCGCAGCAAGCTTGTGTGATTATGTCGCAGCTGATGATAAAAACCGTCTTCGCAAGAAGTTAAAAGAATCACGTGTAAAATTACGTAATGTATTTGATGGCATCAACTGTGGTGGTAACAACTTACTACGCCACGCTATGGCTTCGAATGCCAATGATGCAGGCACTTTTATTGTTAAAAAGCTGTCTAAAAGCACCTTATCAAATGGCGCAGATTACCAGTGGGCACAGGATAACGGCCATGGTGGCTCGCCAATTGCGGCAGCAGTAAAAGAGCGCGGCGGCTTATAAGCAAAGCGTACACTTAGAAAAAGCACCTTAGGGTGCTTTTTTTGTGCCTACGATATTGCCATTGCTCAAAATGAACACTAATATGCTGCTATATCTGTTTATGCGTATATAGTTATGAATATCGAACAACTCAGTCAATTTCACAAACTACTCAGTGAACCTGTGCGATTACGCATTTTAAATTTATTACTCCATCATGAGCGCGTCTGTGTGTGTGACATGATGTCTGTGCTGGATTTAGGGCAATCACTGGTAAGCCGCCATTTAAGCCATTTTAAACATCAAGGCTTAGTGACGATTACCCGTGAAGGGACATGGCGCTTTTACCAGCTGACTGTGCCGCCAGCACTCGAAGGGTATTTTTCTTTATTAAAAGCACAGCTCGCAGCGGATGAAACCTGTCAAAGCGAGCGTGCATTATTTCAACAAAGTTGTTGCGGAGAGACACAATGAAAGTTGCTATTAATGGTTTTGGTCGCATGGGTAAGTTGCTAACCCGTTTATTGCTTGCTGAGGGCGTGCATGACATTAAATACATTAACGACCCTGCGGCAGATGCTAAAACGTGTGCACACCTACTGGTGTTTGACTCAGTACAAGGGCGTTTTATGGATGACGACATTAGTGCGCAAGATAACGCCATCACCACACCAAAAGGGGCGATTAAAGTCACTCAGTTAAGCGACTTAAATGACTTACCTGTGGACGATATTGATCTATTGATTGATTGCTCAGGGAAGTACCGTAAGAGTGCGCTTTTCCAACCTTTGTTTGATAAAGGCTTAAACCAAGTGCTAGTGTCTTGCCCTGTGAAGGATGAGCAAGCGGTTAACTTAGTCTATGGCGTTAACCATGACCAATACGATGCAACACGCCACCAAGTGGTGACAGCGGCAAGTTGTACCACAAACTGTTTAGCGCCTGTGATTAAAGTGCTAAAAGAAACTGTCGGCATCAAGCATGGCAGCATGACCACGATTCATGACATCACTAACACACAAACCATTGTTGACCGCGCGCATAAAGATTTGCGCCGTGCCAGAGCCTGCGGTGAGTCTTTGATCCCAACAACCTCTGGGTCAACCACGGCCATTATGACGATTTTCCCTGAACTTACGGGCAAACTCAATGGGCTGGCGGTGCGTGTGCCACTGTTAAGTGGCTCGTTAGTGGACTTAGTCATCGAAGCTGAGCGTGATACCAGTGTAGAAGGAATTAACGCCGCGTTTGAAACCTATAAAGCAGGGACTCTTAAAGGTATTTTAGACATTGAAATGCGTCCTTTAGTGTCTGTAGATTTTGTGGGTGATACTCACAGCGCCATTGTTGATGGCCTGTCAACGCAAGTCACTAATAAGCGCTCTGTTAAAGTTCTTGCTTGGTACGATAACGAAATGAACTATGTGAGCCGTATGCATGACATAGTGAACCAACTTACAGCTCAGCCATACCAAGGGTAACCCATGCCTGTGTTGTCTTCAGCGGTGCGTGACTACCTCTTTGTGACCACCGCTTATTGGGGCTTTACTCTAACCGATGGCGCGCTACGCATGTTAGTGGTGCTGTATTTTTATCAGTTAGGGTATTCGCCATTAGAAGTAGCGTCTTTGTTCATTTTTTATGAGCTGTTTGGCGTGGTGACTAACTTATTTGGTGGCTGGCTTGCCGCACGAACCGGCATAAAAACCACACTCTTTAGCGGCTTAGCCTTGCAAATCATAGCGTTGGTTTTGTTAGCGCAAACGGACTATCTCTCGCTTTGGTATGTGATGGCACTGCAAGCCATCAGCGGTATCGCGAAAGATTTAAATAAAATGAGCGCGAAAACCGCCATAAAACAGCTTGTGCCAGAAGACGCCCAATCCCGCTTATTTAAATGGGTGAGCTTACTTACAGGGTCAAAAAACGCTCTTAAAGGCGCTGGCTTCTTTTTAGGTGGCGCGCTACTGGCAAGTTTAGGCTTTAGCCATGCCTTGTACGTGCTTGCGGCAGGCTTATTGTGTGTGTTTGCTTTGGTGATTGTTTGCCTAAAAAGCAGTTTGCACAGCAAAGCCTACAAGCCCAAGTTTACGGAGCTGTTTAGCCGCTCTAGTGAAATCAATGTGATTGCACTGGCGCGCTTTTTCTTATTCAGCGCCAGAGATGTGTGGTTTGTGGTGGCATTGCCTGTTTTCTTAATCAGCCAAAATGACTGGCAATCAAGCACTGTTGGAGCCTTAATGGCTGCGTGGATCATCCTCTATGGGGTGGTGCAATCCACAAGCCCTAATCTACTTGGCTTTAAAAAACAGGCTCCCACAGCAAAGCATGCCAAGCTTGCTGCATGGGGGCTTGCAGCGACCTTAGTGGTGATGCTTAGCTTAGTTTTACTTGGCGTTACTTTAGTCAATGTGGTGTTAGTGGGCTTAATGCTTTTTGCCGTGGTGTTTGCTTTTAATTCTGCATTACATTCTTACTTAGTGGTTGCGTATGCAAAGGCACACAGTGCTTCGGTGGATGTTGGTTTCTACTACACTGCAAACGCCGCCGGGCGGTTATTCGGCACTGTGTTAGGTGGGGCACTTTATGGGGTATATGGCATTACGAGCACCTTAATTGCCAGCTTAGTGCTTGTGGTATGCTGTGGCTTGGTGTCGTTTAAATTACCGCAATCACAATCATGACTTTACCTGTTAAAGAAATAGAAGTGCCGTTAAAGGCAACCTTGCTGAGCGAGCGCCGCGCGATTTTAGTGGCGCCGCCTGGCAGTGGTAAATCCACTTACCTGCCTTTGTATTTGCTCAAAAGCGGCGACTTTAAGCGTATTATCATGCTTGAGCCTAGGCGGGTTGCCGCGCGCAATATTGCCATGTATTTGGCCTCCCTGTGTGGTGAGGAGCTTGGCCAGCAAGTAGGTCTTAGAACACGTGGTGAAACTAAAGTCAGCAAAGCGACGCGGTTAGAAATTGTCACCGAAGGGGTTTTGACTCGGCTGTTACAAAACGACCCAGAGCTTAGCGACTATGACTTAGTGATTTTTGATGAATTTCACGAGCGTAGCCTACAAGCGGATATGGCACTGGCTTTTACCCTTGAATGCCAAAGTGCGCTTCGAGAGGATTTAGCCATTTTGGTGATGTCTGCCACCCTTGCGCAGGATAAGCTAACAGCGCTGCTTGATTGCCCAGTGATTGAAACCCAAGGTAAGCGCTTTGATGTGCATGTGGAGTACGTGCCTGTGCCGCAAAACAACACGCAAAAAAGCCATATTGCACCTTGGCAGGCGAGTTTAAATCACACCGTAATCCAGGCTATAGAAACGCACAATGCGGATACCTTGGTGTTTTTACCGGGTAACCGTGAAATTCGTTATGCCCAAAAAGCGCTAGAGGCGCACTTTCAAGCATCAAACACCCCCTGTGATGTGAATAGTTTAACCGGACAGCAAAGTAAATCGCTGCAGCAACATGTGCTTGGCCGCTATCAGTGGCAGTCGATTGCGCCAAATGCTGAGTTGCAAAGCGCCATTGAAAGTGGTGAAAAGCTGATAAAAATCAAAGCCAAAGCACCGAAATAAACTCGTCAAATTAGGCGTGCCTGTGGTAGTTTGAAATAAAAAAGAGTCAAACATGCAACAGGTATTACGTGCGCTTGGCCCCGGCATTATGTGGGCTGCAACTGGCATTGGTGTGTCGCATATTGTTCAAGCAACCCGTGCTGGCAGCGATTTTGGTTTGTGGCTGGCAGGCTTTATTGTACTTGCCCACTTAGTTAAATACCCTTTCTTTCGAATTGGCCCTTGGTACAGCAGTGTGACCGGCAAAAGCCTGTTAAGTGGTTATCGTGCGATTGGCACATGGGCGCTGCTGCTGTTTTTGTGTTTAACCTTTGTCACCATGTTTTTTGTGCAAGCTGGGGTCACCATAGTGACCAGTGCGCTGGCGGCAAACTTACTGCCGGGCGTGATGAGCGTAAGCCAATGGGCAGCGTTGATTTTAGCGGTGATCGCAAGTGTACTTATAATTGGTCGCACTGGGCTCTTATCTGACTTACTGAAAGCCATGATGGGGCTATTGGCGCTTTTGTGTGTGCTGGCAACCATACTTACCGCAGAGCGCTTAGGCGTTGCACCACAGAGCATCTCATTTGATACTTTATCGCACACTTTGAGTATAGGTTTTGTGGTGGCCTTAATGGGGTGGATGCCCACTACCATAGAGGTCAGTGTATGGCATTCATTTTGGGCAAAAGCCAAGCACCATGAGCCGGGTGAAAAGGCCACCAAGGCCAGCTTGTTAGATTTTAATTTAGGCTATGGCTTGTCTTTATGTTTGGCGCTGTTATTTATGTGGCTAGGTGCCATGTTAGCTGGTACGGGAGCCGCACCTTTAGGGGGTAACTCTTCGCAGTTTGCCTCGGCATTAGTGGGGCTGTTTGCCAACGCCTTAGGCGGTGAAGAAGGCTCATGGCTTTGGTGGTTAATGGCCATCGTGGCGTTCATCGCTTTATTATCCACCACGTTTGCCGTGTCAGATGGCTTTCCAAAAGTATGGCAGTTTGCCGCACTTGAATTAAATGTCAGTGAGCTACTGGCAAAACGTGTGTATGCGGTGGCGCTTTTAGTCTTAGCCTTGGGCGGCTTTGTGATCATTCACTTTTTTGCGCACTCTTTGACACGGTTAATTGACTTTGTAACGACAGTATCCTTTGTCAGCGCCCCCATTTATGCGGCGTTAAATCTGATGGTGGCGAATGGCCCCACGGTGGCAGAAAGTGCTCGCCCAAGCCGTGCATTTAACCTGTTTGCACTTATGATGCTGGTACTGTTAGTGGTATTTAGTGGCTACTTTATTTATTGGCGCTTTTTTAATGGCATGACTTGGGTTACCTAAACTTGGTTAGCCGTTACAATAAAGACAAATAAAGTAAGCATTAACTGTAATGAGCAAACCCTTATACCAATCACCCTCAGGCTGGCAGTATTATCGTCAAGGTAGCCAGCCTCATGCGTACAATCCTGATGAGTACTGGCAAGTGCTAGGCGCTGAGCGTGACTTCAGCATTCA
>JBGTXC010000098.1:0-9109 GCA_041937835.1 Alteromonadaceae bacterium
CGGCGCGTCGCGCGAAATCAGATCGGCTGCAGCTTTGATGATTGTTTCATGAATGTCATCGGTACGAATGCCGTCATAAAATTGAATGTGTGATTTTAATTCAACTTGTGAGACAGACACATTCTCTAGACCTTCTGCGGCCCAAGCGATCACGCGATGGATCTTATCTAGATCAAGTGACTCTTTACGGCCGTCACGTTTGCTTACAGATAGCTGTTGGTTCATAGTTTTGCCTGTATTCCTTGGGAAATTATAGTTGTAAAGACAAAGGTATTCTTTATGTAATTATTATTATTAAACGCCAGGGTGATCTAATTGAATAACATTTAGCCACAATATCTGGTGTTGTTTAAATTGCAGATCACAAGATAGTGTGGTCTGAATTCTTTTGCAAGGGACAACTCAGCCACATCTTGTGGATAACTTGGCAATGATTTTAAGATGTTAGTAGACGCTCACCTTTTACTTTAAATAAAGCTATAACTGACAGAAAATCAACGCTCAAAATTGGGCAAATTAAGAAAAAAAAATAATTTTTTTCTTGCACACAATGCCAATGCTTGTCCTAAGTCAGCGTGCCACATAAACACAACATCTAGTGTTATTAATTTAACATGGCACTAGATATAGTCGAGTAGGTCAACGGGTGATCCCAACGTGATGCCATCAAACCAGTCTTGCTGTTTCGCCTGTTCACTGATGTAACCCCAGCTGGCTATCATGCCTTTCATGCCTGCATTTTTGGCCGCTTCTAAATCCCGTGGCGCATCACCGACGTAGAGGCATTCACTTGCATTCACACCGAGCGCTTTAGCAGCATGTAATAAAGGTAAAGGTGAAGGCTTAGCCTCTTTAAAGGTATCTCCTGAATACACAGGTGACATGTGCTTTTTAAGTAACGTAAATGCGTCAATCAAAGGGGTAGTAAAGCGCATCGGCTTATTGGTGATGATCCCTTGTTTTATGCCGCGTGTTGCAAGCGTCTCAACAAGTTGTTCAATTCCATCAAAGTAGACGGTGTCTTTCGCCACATTGGCGTGATAGTGATCAAGTAAACAGTGCTGTTTGTCGCTAAAGGCATTGGCGTCATTTATCACTTCACTACCAAAACCTAACTCAAGCAATGCTTTACTGCCATCAGAGGCGACTGTACGTGCAAGTGATAAAGGAACTTGCTTTTGACCATAACGGCTAAGCACATGATTTAAGGCATGAGTTAAGTCTGGGGCTGTGTCTAATAAGGTGCCGTCTAAATCAAACAGCACCGCCTTGATGTGTGCGGCCATTACAGCTTTTCACAATAAAGGATGTAATTCACAGACACATCGCTACCGAGTGAATAGGTTTGTAGTAATGGGTTATAACTTAAACCTCGGCTTGCCCTTACTTTTAAACCAGCCGCTTCGGCATAGGCAATTAAGCGCGCTGGCTTAATGAATTTGGCATGCTCATGGGTACCTTTAGGTACTAGCTTTAATACGTGCTCAGCACCGACAATCGCAAAGAGGTAAGATTGCCATGTTTTATTTAAAGTAGAGAAGAACACACGCCCACCTGGCTTACATGCTTTAGCACACGCGCGTACGATGGACTCAGGATCAGGAACATGCTCAAGCATTTCCATGCAGGTAACCACATCAAACTCTGCCTCATGGTTATCGGCAAAGGATTCTGCGGTGCTGTGTTGATAATCCACTTTTACACCTGTTTCAAGGGCATGCAGGCGCGCAACACCAAGTGGCGCTTCACCCATATCTATCCCTGTGACGTTGGCCCCTAAGCGCGCCATGCTTTCACTTAATATGCCGCCGCCACAGCCAACATCTAAGATGCGCTTCTCAAATAAGCCCAAAGAGCGACCAGCAATAAAATCCAAACGCAGTGGGTTGATGTCATGCAAGGGTTTAAACTCGCCAGTAAGGTCCCACCATCTGTCTGCCATATCAGAAAACTTGGCAATCTCGGCGGGATCAACATTGTGATGAACGGTCATAAAAAGCCTTCTTATTGTTTCTAGCGCCATTATAAGGCGAACAAGGCAAAAATCACCCCTGTATCTTTAATAAAAGTGTGATAGCATGGAATCAATTATAACAAGGTAAATAAAGGCATCAGCGCCATTTCTAGCTGCTTGCCACTAAGAAGGAAAGTGAAGCTCTATGACGGAACTCGCCAACGAAGTCCTTCCAATCAATATCGAAGACGAACTTAAAAACTCCTACCTTGATTACGCCATGAGTGTAATTGTAGGCCGTGCATTACCAGATGTACGTGACGGTTTGAAACCGGTTCACCGCCGTGTTTTGTTCGCCATGAATGAACTTAAAAATGATTGGAACAAACCCTATAAAAAATCTGCACGTGTTGTCGGTGACGTAATCGGTAAATATCACCCGCATGGTGATAGCGCTGTGTATGACACCATAGTACGTATGGCCCAGCCGTTTTCTTTACGTTACATGTTGGTTGATGGTCAGGGTAACTTTGGCTCTGTTGATGGTGACTCAGCCGCGGCAATGCGTTACACCGAAGTGCGCATGCAAAAACTCTCTCACGAGTTATTAGCGGACCTTGAAAAAGAAACAGTGGATTACGTGCCAAACTATGACGGCACTGAGCAGATTCCTGATGTGTTACCGACTAAAGTACCTAACTTGTTAGTGAATGGTTCAAGCGGTATTGCAGTAGGTATGGCGACAAACATCCCGCCACACAATTTATCTGAGGTGATCAACGGCTGTTTAGCTGTAATTGAAAACCCAGACATTACCATTGAAGAACTGATTGATTACATCCCAGGCCCAGATTTCCCTACGGCCGCTATCATCAGTGGTAAAAAAGGTATTGAGCAGGCATATAAAACCGGCCGCGGGAAAGTGTACATTCGTGCGCGCGCTGAGATTGAAACTGACGACAAAACGGGCCGTGAAACCATCATAGTTCACGAAATTCCGTACCAAGTTAACAAAGCTCGTTTGATTGAAAAGATCGCTGAGCTTGTAAAAGATAAAAAGATTGAAGGCATTAGTGCCTTACGTGATGAGTCTGACAAAGACGGCATGCGTATTGTGATTGAAATCAAGCGCGGTGAAGTGGGTGAGGTTGTTCTAAATAACTTGTACGCACAAACACAAATGCAAACCGTGTTTGGTATCAATATGGTGGCACTGGATAACAACCAGCCGCGCATTTTCAATCTCAAAGAAATGCTTGAAGCGTTCGTGGTTCACCGCCGTGAAGTTGTGACGCGCCGTACTGTGTTTGACTTACGTAAAGCACGTGATCGCGCTCACACGCTTGAAGGCTTAGCGATTGCGCTTGCCAACATTGACCCTGTGATTGAGTTAATTCGTAAATCACCGTCACCAAGCGAAGCAAAACAAGCCCTTACCAACCGTGCATGGGAGCTTGGCACAGTACGCGCTATGTTGGAGCGCACTGGCGAAGAAAACGTTGCACGTCCAGATTGGTTAGCGGCAGAGCTAGGTATTCGTGATGGTCAGTATTATCTTTCTGAACAACAAGCCCAAGCAATTTTGGACTTACGCTTACATAAGCTGACTGGCCTTGAGCACGAGAAGATTTTAGGTGAATACCAAGAGCTACTTGATTTAATCGCTGAGCTATTATTCATCTTGTCATCGCCTGAGCGCTTGATGGAAGTCATTCGTGAAGAGTTGGTTGAAATTAAAGCCACCTATGGCGATGAGCGCCGTACTGAAATCACAGCCGCTGCACACGATATTAGCTTAGAAGATCTGATCAACGAAGAAGACGTTGTAGTGACGCTTTCTCACGAAGGCTATGTGAAATACCAGCCGTTGTCAGATTACGAAGCACAGCGCCGTGGTGGTAAGGGTAAATCAGCCACAAAGATGAAAGATGAAGACTTCATCGAGCGCTTGTTAGTGGCGAACACTCATGACACCATTTTATGTTTCTCGACCTCTGGCCGTTTATATTGGTTGAAGGTATACCAATTACCACTTGCGAGCCGTGCTGCCCGTGGTAAGCCAATTGTGAACCTATTGCCACTGGAAGAAAACGAACGTATTACCGCGATTTTACCTGTACGTGAGTACGAAGATGACAAGTTCATCTTAATGGCAACCGCGGACGGTGTGGTTAAGAAGACGCCACTGACGGCTTATAGCCGCCAGCGTTCAAGCGGCATCATTGCGCTTAATCTTAACGAAGGTGACCGCTTAATTGGTGTGGACATCACAGATGGCACTAATGACATCATGCTATTTACCGACCACGGTAAAGTGGTGCGCTTTAATGAAAAGCTCAAAGACGCTGAAACCGGTGAAGTAAAACGTGACCCAGAAACCGGAGAAGAGCTGCTTGCCCTTCGTCCTATGGGCCGTACTGCAACGGGTGTGCGTGGCATTAAGATGCCAGAAGGCGTGAAAGTGGTTTCATTAATTGTGCCTAAATCAGACGGTGCGGTACTTACTGTGACTGAAAACGGTTACGGTAAACGTACTGAACTTGCCGAATACCCTGCGAAGAGCCGTGCAACACAAGGTGTTGTGTCTATTAAAGTGTCTGAGCGAAATGGTAATGTGGTAGGTGCCGTACAGGTAGATGAAAACGACGAAATCATGCTGATTTCAAACCGTGGTACTTTAGTACGTACACGCGTGAATGAAGTGTCTATGGTTGGTCGTAATACCCAAGGCGTGATCCTAATCCGTACGACGGAAGGCGAGCAAGTGGTTGGCTTACAGCGCATCGAAGAAATCGATGAGCAAGATTTACCGCTCACTGAGGAAAACACTGAGGGTGTCGAGCAAGACACCACAGACGAATAACACTCATAAAAAGAGCGGCTAAGGCCGCTCTTTGTTTTTGGAAAGCAAAAAAATGATGAAGTATAACTTTTGTGCCGGCCCTGCCATGTTACCAAAAGCCGTATTAGCCAAAGCACAACAAGAGCTATTAGATTGGCAAGGCATGGGTGTGAGCGTGATGGAAGTGAGCCATCGCGCTAAAGATTACATGGCTATGGCCCGTGACTGTGAAGCACGCTTACGCGCCTTAATGACCATTCCAGAGGATTATTCTGTGCTCTTTATGCAAGGGGGCGGTCGCGGGCAGTTTGCTGCTGTGCCATTAAATTTAGGGCTAAGCGATAAACCTGCCGTGTACGTTGAAACGGGTATTTGGTCAAAAATGGCTGCGGATGAAGCACAAAAGCACACAGACGTAATACGAATTGATGCACGTAATGATACAGACTCTGCCTTCGACGCTTTACCGGTAGCACAGTGGCCATTGCCAGAAGACGCCGCATACATTCATTATTGCCCGAATGAGACCATCGAAGGTATTGAACTTTTTGATGTGCCAAAGCATTCTGCCCCGATTGTGGCAGACATGTCATCCACGATTTTATCTCGCGAAATGGATATCTCACAGTTTGATGTGATTTATGCTGGCGCACAGAAAAACATCGGGCCAAGTGGCTTAGCCATCGTCATCATCAAAAATGAGTTATTAGCACGCTCAAGTGATAAAGCCCCGGGCTTTATTAATTATCAGCTTACAGCTGAGAACGACAGCATGTTTAATACACCGCCTACCTTTGCATGGTATTTAGCAGATCAAGTGTTTATCTGGCTTGAAGAGTTTGGCGGCATGGCAAAAATGGCAGAGCACAACCAAGAAAAAGCCCGCATTTTATATGACTACTTGGACGCCAGCCCCTATTTTTATAATAAAGTGGCAGCGCCAGTACGCTCATTGATGAATATCCCATTTTGGTTAAAAGACGAATCCCTCAATGCGCTTTTCCTAGAAAAAGCCAGTGAAGCAGGTTTATTAGCCTTAGAGGGTCACAGGTATGTAGGTGGAATGCGTGCAAGCGTCTACAACGCTATGCCCGTTGACGGTGTGCGTGCCTTAGTTGCCTTTATGGATGAGTTTGCCAAGGAGCACATGCGTGGATAAGTTAACCCTAAACCCCATTACGGGCGTGGGCGGTGAAGTGACCTTGCCTGGCTCAAAGAGCTTGTCTAATCGCATCTTACTGCTTGCTGCTATGTCACAAGGGCAGACTCTGATTGAGAACTTGCTCGACAGTGATGACATTCGTTACATGCTAAGAGCGCTAAAAGCCTTAGGTGTGCGTGTTGAGCTAAGCAGTTGTCACACCAAAGCCACTGTTTGGGGCACAGGCGGTGTATTTCGCACGCCTGAAAAAGGGCTGTTTTTAGGTAATGCCGGTACGGCTTATCGACCGCTGACCGCCATGTTAGCAACCAGTGTTGGCAAGTTTGATTTAGTCGGCGAGCCGCGAATGGAAGAGCGCCCAATTGGCCACTTAGTGGATGCCCTTCAAAGCTTAGGTGCAGACATCACCTATTTAAAAGAGCACGATTACCCACCCCTTGCCATTGAAGGTAAACCACTTAATGGCGGTAAGGTTAAGGTCAATGGTCAAATTTCCAGCCAGTTTTTAACGGCCCTTTTGATGGCGGCACCGCGTTTTAGTCACGACACTGAAATTGAAATTGTTGGGGAGTTGGTATCAAAGCCCTACATCGACATCACCATCAATGTACTTAATAAGTTTGGTATTCAAGTTGAAAACAAAGATTACCAGCGTTTTTTCATTAAAGCTGGGCAAACTTATGTCAGCCCAGAGCGCATCATGGTGGAAGGGGACGCTTCAAGTGCGTCATATTTTGTCGGTGCTGCGGCCATTTCTGGCGGTAAGTTAAAAATCAATGGTATAGGTAAAGACTCGGTCCAAGGAGATACAGAATTTGCCAATGTGGTAGCCAGTATGGGTGCTAAAGTCACTTGGGGTGAGGATCACGTATTGGTAGAAGGCGGCGAATTATCCGGCCTTGAATTTGATGCCAATGCCATTCCGGATGCAGCGATGACCTTTGCGACTATGGCGCTTTTTGCTAAAGACCCAGTGACGCTCCGTAATATTTACAATTGGCGCGTAAAAGAAACCGACCGTCTTTATGCTATGGCTACTGAGCTTAAAAAGTTAGGCGCTCAGGTAGAAGAGGGCGAAGATTACATCAAAGTGTGGCCTACCAGTCAGATAAAACATGCGGAAATTGAGACCTATAATGACCACCGTATTGCCATGTGTTTTTCATTGGTGGCTGTGGGTGGTTACCCTGTAACGATTTTAGATCCAAACTGTGTAAGCAAAACCTTTCCTCAGTACTTTCAAGTGCTTAAAAGCATCTCTCAGGGCGCATAAACACGCCTAATTTGTTTTAGGGTGTGGCTTTTGGTCATACCCTGAAACAATTAATTCACGGATACCTTTCGATTATTACTGCGATTTGACGTATAATGCGCCCGTTTTAATTAGGTGAGCATGAAGGAGATGTCAATGCAGGCAGCTATGCCAGTTATCACCGTAGATGGTCCAAGTGGCTCAGGCAAAGGCACAGTGTGTCGTTTACTTGCAGAGCATTTAGGTTGGGATGTGTTAGACAGTGGTGCGATTTATCGCGTGCTTGCTGTGGCCGCCTTACACCATCAAATCAACACGGACGATGAAGACGCACTGGTGCCGCTAGCGGCAAATTTGGATGTGCAATTTGAAATAGAATCTGATGAATCCGGTAAGCGCATTCGCATCGTTTTAGAAGGCGAAGTGGTGACCAAAACCATCCGCAATGAAGAAGTGGGTGCAGCGGCGTCGAAAATTGCGGCGTTACCTCGGGTTCGTGAAGCATTATTACGCCGTCAGCGCGCATTTCAAACCGAAGCCGGTTTAATCGCTGATGGCCGTGATATGGGCACTGTGGTGTTCCCAAATGCGGATTTAAAAATTTACCTTACCGCCTCAGCACAAGAGCGCGCAGAGCGCCGTTTCAATGAGTTGAAAGCGGCAGGTCACGATGTTACAATCGGCGGTCTTTTAGACGATATCAAAGCACGCGACGACCGCGATATGAACCGCGCAGTTGCCCCTTTGAAACCGGCTGCTGATGCCCTGGAGATAGACACAACAGGGAAAGACATCGAAACCGTATTTAACTTAGTCTTGGCTGCTTGCACTGATGCAGGTTTAGCGAAGGCTTAAACAACCTGGCACTGGCAAGGATGACGGTGCTTTATTAATAACCCCATGCGGCATGGTAGCCAAATGGAATATCTAAATTTAGAGACTAATATGTCAGAAAATTTCGCGCAGTTATTTGAAGAAAGCCTAAAGGGTTTTGAAGCAGAGCAAGGCTCAATCGTTAAAGGTACTGTTATCTCAATCGAAAACAACATCGTACTTGTTGACGCTGGTCTTAAATCAGAAAGTGCTATCCCTGCAGAGCAGTTCAAAAACACTGCTGGTGAGCTAGAAGTTGCAGTAGGCGACGAAGTAGACGTAGCGCTTGACGCTATCGAAGACGGCTTTGGTGAAACTATCCTTTCTCGTGAAAAAGCGAAGCGCCACGAAGCGTGGATCCGCCTTGAGAAAGCATGTGAAGAGCAAGAGACTGTTACTGGTGTTATCAACGGTAAAGTTAAAGGCGGTTTCACAGTTGAAGTTGATTCAATCCGTGCCTTCCTACCTGGTTCACTTGTTGACGTACGTCCAGTACGTGACACGACTCACCTAGAAGGTAAAGAGCTTGAGTTCAAAGTAATCAAGCTAGACCAAAAGCGTAACAACGTTGTTGTTTCACGTCGTGCTGTTATCGAGTCTGAAAACTCACAAGAGCGTGAAGAGCTACTTGCTAACCTTGTTGAAGGTCAAGAAGTTAAAGGTATCGTTAAGAACCTTACTGACTACGGTGCGTTCGTAGACCTAGGTGGTGTTGACGGTCTTCTACACATCACTGACATGGCTTGGAAGCGCGTTAAGCACCCAAGCGAAATCGTAAATGTTGGTGACGAAATCAACGTTAAAGTACTTAAGTTCGACAAAGAGAAAACACGTGTTTCTCTAGGTCTTAAGCAACTTGGCGAAGATCCATGGGCAGCAATCGCTGGCCGTTACCCAGAAGGTTCTAAGCTTTCTGGTCGTGTAACTAACCTAACTGACTACGGTTGCTTCGTTGAAATCGAAGAAGGCGTTGAAGGTTTGGTCCACATGTCTGAAATGGACTGGACTAACAAAAACGTTCACCCA
>JBGTXC010000099.1:0-9107 GCA_041937835.1 Alteromonadaceae bacterium
GCTAATTTATTGATTTATCGCAAGCTGAGCGGCACAAATTGACATTGCTTAACCGGATTTTAGCTGTTTATTAAATAAGCTTGATTCTATTTTGGCCAATCCTATAAAATTGCCCTTTAGCGCCTAATATTTTGGTTAAATTTTTCCTATGAAGAAGTTTTTACTCATCGCTGCCTTGGTGATGCTGTTTTTTAGTCTTGATCACCCCTTGGTGAATGAACCAAGAGAAGCTTTGTTTGGCTCTGTGCTAAATAAGGTCGGTGGGCTAGGTAAAACCAGCAAAGACACCTTAGCAAAACGCACTTTGGCACGCATTGAGAGTGAAATGACCCTTAACGACAGTGAAGCAGACTATTTACGTGGTTCACTTAGCACCAATGATGGGCTTGCTACCTTTAATACGCGCTACTGTGTAAATGGAGATTTGAATTTATATTTTTATAGCCAAAGGCTAAAGCAAGTCTGTAAGCTAGTGGCTAAAGAGCGCCAACAAGAGAGCAAGTAGTGGATTTTAGCGCCTTCAATAAACGCTCAGCGTCACGTTTTAATGAGCAAAAAGCCTTACTGAAAAAACTCAGTAAAGGCCATACCGTCAAATGCGAGGTGTGCCAGCATACGGTCACCCTATACATTGACGAGCAGGCCCAACAAGGGCACGCTAAGTGCAAAAACGCCTGTACGGATATCTTACTTGATTTAGCAGGGTAACTTACCCTGCTTTAAGTGAGTTACCAGTCGTCCTGTGCCACCATGCCGCTTTGTAGCGCGCACACTTCAATCAGTTCCGCAAAACCCAGTGCAAAACCATCAAAGGATGACTTTACGGCATCCAGCGCTGTTTGAATTTGCGCGTCTTGCTCTGAGGTTTTATCCAGCCCTTCGGTGGCAAAAAAGCCAAGAAACTCCACACTCATAGTTAAGGCTTCTAACAACTCAGGTTGCTCCACTAAGGCATTGAGTAGCTTAGGTACATACCCTGCCACGCCAATTTTAAAGCCTAAGCTCCACTGTGCAGCTGGGCTAGAAACTGAAATAGGTAAGGTCACTTCTGAGACATCAAAACGGTAGCCAGTTTCATACACGGCATCGCTCACTTGATTGTGAAAGTTCATCAGTAAAAACAAGTGATCGTCACTCAAGGTACTGAGTTCGCTGCCAAGTGCGGCTTTTACCCATTCATCCACAGAGCTGGGTGTAGGGGCGCACACTAACGCAAATAAATAACCTTCTAGTTGTGCCAATGACATGGCACTGGGCGTTTCATCTAAAAAGCGCGCTAATTCAGCGCGCTGTTGGTCCGTAAACTCAATGTTTAACACATAAAACCTTTAAAAATTAATCGGATAACGGCCTTCGCTGTTTGGCTTACCCAAAAATGCCACGGCATCATGGATTTCTTTCGGAAGGCTTGCATCCGGTTTCACAAAACCAGCAACTTGGCTTTGCATACCAGCTTTAAGTATAACATCCGCTTCGAGTCCCAGTTGATTGTTCGGCGCGACTTTAAGCGCTAAATCACCAGACTTACAGCTACCTACCCCTTCAAATTCGCCTAGTGCAATCCAATTACCGGATAAGCCTTGTACTTCAAGCGCCTGCACTGTGAGGTCAGCATCCAGCGCTTGGCAATAAGGTTGCCCAAGTTGATAACTAGGTACATCCAGTAAAACACGGCCTTTCGCATTGACCGGCAGTGGCACGTTCGCAGTCACAATTAAGTCTGCCACTGGCATACGCACGCGGGCTTTTTCAATACTGAGCGCTTGGCTCAAAGGGGCAAATGAAAATTCAGCTCGCCCTGAGGTACTGGCGCGATCGCGCATGTTGCCAAAGCGCACATCGCCAGCAAGCTTGGCGGTTAATAACCCCGTTAAACTCACTTGCCAACGCACATCAGTGAAGATTTGGTTTTGATAGGCCAGCTGGCTGATTTGACCTTGCCACACAGTGCCTGTGATAGCACCTATTTGTACTTGTGGCGGTAGATACGGTGAAGCCCATCGTAGCGCTTGGCTAGCAGGTAACGTGAGCAATGCTGCAATCAGCAATGCCACAATAAAGGTGATTGTATAGACAATTTTCAGCTTCATAATTAATTCTCTAACACCAAACGACTGACACGCACAAAACCCGGTTTGGTATCTTGGCTGACGTCCAAATTAGCAATGCTGACACCATGCTGCTGCGTTAATACATCCAACCAGCGCATCAGTTGATTAAAGTCAGCGGCCTCTAAGGTTAAGCGTATGCTGTTGTCTTTTGGCTGCATTTTACTGATTGCGATGTTGTATTGGCGACTTGTATTGTTAACCAGTTGGCTTAAATTAACGGGCGCACGGTTCGCAGTAGGCGCACTTTGCTGTAATGTTCCAATGCTGGATTGCACAAAAGCCAGCAAGCTTTGTTGGCTTGCCACCGCTTTTTGTCCATCGGCAACGGCGTTATTAAGTGGACGCCAGATCCCCATCACAAAAATAAACACGGCAAACACCCCGCCTGCCAGCATTAACAAGCGCTGCTCTTGAGGCTTTAAGCTTTGCCAGTAAGCAGTAAGTTGTTTCATACGGCCTCCTTAATGCGAATCTCACCCACGACAAAATCGCCGTCATTATTGAGTGAGCCTTGCTCTACGCTCAAACCTTGTTGCTCTAACGCACCTTTAATGCGACCAAAGGCTTGAAAGCCTTTCGCACGCGCTCTAACTCTTAACTCACCACGACGGGCATCAAAGCGTAGGGTTTGTAATACCGCAGTTTTCTCTGTGCTTAGCACTGAGGCAGTGGTGTTTAATAACGCCATAAATTGCGCATCGGTACTGCCGCCTTGGCTACGTAATTTACTCTCAATTTGCTTACGTAATAAATGCGGTTGTATACGAGCAGAAGGAAATGCTTGCTGATACGTTGCAATGGCCGTGGCTTTTAATTGCTCGGCTTCTTGGTGGTATTTGATCGCTTGTGCGCCTTTTACGCCAAGCGCAAACACCAGTGCAACGGATGCGGCAATGGCTAATCCACGCCATTGTTGCCACTGCTTATTGCTTTGCTTTTTAACCTGATACGGGCCTTGTAACAGGTTGAAAGGCATCTCAGTTAATGACTTAGCAAAAAGCGCCAACGGCAAGTCGTATTTAGTCTCGTCCGTGGTGAGGGTTTTTGCCGTAAAGTCACACGGGCTGTAATGCACTAAGGTGTTTTGTGGATTCGTTAACAGCAGAGTTTCTGCCCAGCTCGCTTCCGCCATGGCCACTTGCCAATCGTCAAAACGCATCAGCCACTGCTCACCTAGCTGCACCGCAGTAATAGTATCAGCAGCTGGTTTTGGGAGTAGTAAAGCATCAATGCTGGCAAAGCTTGGATTAATCTCAGCAGCTTTTAGCGCTTCAAGGTGGTTTTCAAACCAGCTGCGCGTCAACATTGCGACATCAATGTAATGTTGTAGCTCACCTTCGGCGTCAGCTTCACTGCCTGGCTTATGCGGCGCAATAAAGACATCGTCAATGTCGCCTGCAAGCTCTTCTTCCAGCATAAATGGCAGCGCTTGCTCTAATTTACGAGACCACTTAGTAGGTAGCTTAACGCGCTTTAACTGTGCTTGGCTTGCGGGTAGCAAAAGCACCACAGGGCGAGAGGCGGCTTTTTCGCTCAGGCTATCGAGCGCTAAACTGTTTGCCAGCTCACCTGAGCCAATAATCTCATTATCAGTCTTGTTGTATATTAACCAGTGGATTGGGCAATCAAGGGTTTCACCCATCCTAATTAGTAATTGTTCACTCACTGTACGCCTCCAAATTTTCGCGCCAGTACATTAATTTTATTATTTTCCACATGTAGAACCGATACTAACCTAAATCGGCTTTGGGCAAAGGTCGTTTCTGCGCGTAATTCAAAAAAGTCACTTTTAATGCCAAACAAGGTGTCTTTCACATCTATGGTTTGGCCGCTTTGCTGATTTAAGTCAGCAGCAAATTGCGAAAGCTCTTCCCAACCGTCTTCATCCCGTCCAGCAAGTACCGCTTGCGCATCGGATTTAGTTAAATTGGGGATCAAGGCGCTCAGTAAAGCCGCTTGCTCTGGCATTAAGGTATTAACGTTTATTTGCAGTAATTCTTGGTTAGGGATCACGCACACATAAGGCGTTAACGCTTTGATCACCAATGGATTAAAGCCCTTAATTAAACGCAATTCCGACACACTCGTCAGGTAGTTATTGGCGGTTAAATAAGGCAAATCCCGTGAAAGGTACTCGTCTTCTTCAGCACCCGAACGATACGTCATGTCGTTTTCATCAAGCCAATCAAAGAGGCTATCAGCAAGGGCTTCTTCGCTTTCTTCAAGGGGTAAATCTTCAATGCTTTTTAGCAGCTCAAAAAACGCTTTGTGCGCTTCATTGGTTTGATTACGCCCACCGCTACCACCACTTTGTGTGGCGTCTTGCTGGCGCAACGCATTGAGGTTAAAACACGCCTGTAAATCTTTGATTTCACCCCCTATGGTGCCAAGCTCCACAGGGTAGGTTGTGCCTGATTGTGCCCACATTTGACCAAGGTGCACTACGTCTTTGTCTTTTTTGCGTGATTCCGAAATCACTTGCTTTGCTAACGCTTCAGCACCGAGCGCATACCATTTAGCTTGTTGATGCTGGCTAATATTGCTGGTGCGCTGCACTTGCACCTGCATTTTGGTGCTCATTTGCACTGCTAGCACACTGGCTACCGCCACAATAAAAAGTACCGCAATTAGCGCGGCTCCTTGGCACTTAGGCATCGTCTTCATCTGCCGCTCCTGTGCCAGGGACTAAAAACAGCCGTTTGAGCGGGGCTGCGTCTTCTTGGGTGATGATCACCGCCACGGCTTTGGGTAATGCACGGCGCTGCCAACTGTCTTGCCAAGTATCTTGGTCATCTAAAAATTCAAAGCGTAAGTCTTCCACATCAGGAAGTAACGGCTGCACCCTAGGCTCAGTATCGTCTAAAGCATCCACATAAACGCGATACACACGCTCTAGTTGCTCATCCACCACACGATAACCCACGGCTTGTAGCTCACTGCGGGGCAGTAGCAGCATGGGGTTTGTCCAACCGTCGCGCACAAAAGCGATGCCGTCATATTCACTGTTAAATTCGTAGCGACCATGGATCAGCGCATAGGGTAAGGTGTCACCTGAGTCATTACGCACTTTACGTGCCGACATCTGCGAAAAGTCCTGCTGCATTAAACGAAATAAGGTGTCGAGCTGGTTAAGTTCAGCTAAGGCATCGTCTGAGGCGCTTTTAGCTCGAATGGACGACTGTAAAATTTGATGGGTGGCAAGCACCACCATGGCAAGCACCACCAGTGCTACCATGACTTCTAATAAGGTAAAGCCGTTTTTTATTTTGCTAGCCATTATTTTGCACCCTCATTACGGCTGATAAAGGTGCGTAGCTCGTACGCTAGGCTATTAAATTTTGCGTCGGTGGCCACTTCAACCGTCACTTCGACCATGTCATCGGTTTGGGTTTTTTTAACGATTTGACGCCAGTGCCACTGCCGGCCTTGCAGCTCACTTTGCCCCACTTCTTTGTCTTTCGGTGGGTAGGTGTTTTGTACTGATAATTCGACTAAGCGGTTTTCCGCCACCCAGCTGGCATGGGTTTGCTCTTTCACCATGCTGAGGTGATCGATGTGCTCGCCCATCAACTGCATCACAGCAAGGCCTGCTGTGGCACAAATGCTCAGTGCAACCATGACTTCCAGTAATGTGAATCCACGCTGCTTCATGCGTTATCCTCATCACGGCTATCACGTAAAGAGACAGGCGCCATAAACTCACCTGTGATGGTCAGTTCGTAGCTGTCATCTTCAACCAAGTTAAGCTGTATTTGAAATGGGCTTAAGTCACCACTTGAAAGCAACATAATATGCGGGATCATGGCTTTGTCGAGTTCAAGTAAGCTCTCGTCTTGGTCAGCACCAATCAGGGCACGCCAATCTACTTGCTCTAACAGGTTTTCTTCACTGCCAGGTAGGTCATCTAGGGTTAATTCTAGTGCCACAGTTTCCGGCAAGCTGATGGCGCTAAACACGCTTGGCTCATCCATGATTTGCCATGCTTCACCGTCATACAATAAAAATGACACTGTGTTATCAGCAATATGAACGCCAAGCTCCACTTGGTTTAGCACCGCGTATTCAGATGCCAAGTTAATGCCCTTATAAATTTTTAAGGCATTGGTTTCTAATTCATCTTGGCCAAAGGCGCCGCTAAAACTCACCATCTTGGTCATAAAACCAATAATGAGCAGTACAATTAACAACTCAAGCAGACTAAAGCCTGCTTGTGACTGTGCTTTTTGGCGAGCACATTGAGTGCGCGCTAAGCCTGCTTGAGTCATCATCAATTAGCGTTCGCTTTCGTCATCCCAGTTACCGATATCGTCTTCGGTACCCGCTTGGCCATCTGGTCCCATAGAGAAGATATCAATTTTGCCAACTTCACCTGGGCTAAGTAGCTGATAAGGGTTACCCCAAGGATCAAGCGGTAATTTTTTGATAAAACCGCCGTCTGGGAAGCGCTTTGGAATTGGCTCTACATCCGTTGCAGTCACTAAAGCTTCAAGACCTTGCTCAGTCGTTGGGTAGACGTTGTTACGCAACTTATACATGCTCATGGCATCTTCAATTTGCTGAATGTCTAGACGGGCTTTATCTAGCGCCGCTTCTTCTTGTTGGCCAATGATGTTAGGCGCAACAATCGATAAGATCATGCCGATGATCACCAGCACTACCATGATTTCCAATAATGAAAAACCGCTTTGCTTTTTCACTTCTCACCTCGTTGTAACGTTTATTTTTAAAGGCCAATTGCCTTATTCATTTCCATGATGGGTTCTAAAATCGCCATCACAATAAAAAACACCACCACAGCCATGGTGGAGATCATAATGGGTTCGAGCAAAGATAAAGACATGCTCACTAAAGACTTAAATTCTTGGTCTTGGTTATCGGCGGCGCGCTCTAGCATTTGCTCAAGCTCACCGGATTTCTCACCCGATGCAATCATGTGCAGCATCATAGGGGGGAAAATACGGCTTTGCTCTAATGACGCACGTAAGCTGGCACCTTCAGACACCTTAACAGTGGCTTCATTCACCGCTTTTTTGATGTTTTCGTTAGACAGTACATCGCCTGAGATACGCATGCCTTCCAAAAGTGGCACTGAGCTTGACGATAAAATACTTAAAGTACGCGCAAAACGTGCGGTGTTAATACCACGACTGACTTTACCTAAGCCCGGAAAATGCACCACTTTGCTATCAAACCAAAAACGAATGTTTGGCTTTTGCAGAGCCTTTTTAATCGCAATAATGGCTAAAGTGACACAGCCTATCACCACCAACCAATAGTTTTGTACAAACTCACTGGCCGCCATAACGATACGAGTACTAAGGGGTAAGATTTGATTGGTTTTATCAAACGTAGACACAATCTCAGGCACCACAGTACCGAGTAAAATACCCACTATGATTACCGCAAACACCATTAAGATAATGGGGTAGATCATCGCCTGCATAATTTGCCGACTCATGGCTTGACGCTGCTCAGTGTAATCCGCAAGACGCATTAATACTTCGTCTAAATGGCCTGACTTTTCACCTGCCGCCACCATGGCGCGATATAAATTATCAAAAATATGGGGGAATTCGGCTAAGCCATCGGCAAGGGTGTAACCTTCAACGACTTTTGAGCGAACAGCCATCAGCATGCGTTTTAAGCGTGGTTTTTCGCACTGCTCTGCCACTGCTAACACAGCGGATTCCACAGGTAATGCAGATTGAATCAAGGTCGCTAGCTGGCGGGTGATGAGCGCAAGATCAGCAGTCGAAATGCTTGGTTGAAACAGCTTTAAGCCACTTGTTTGGCTTTGCTTTTCTTTATCAGCCGCTTGCGTTACCTCAAGCGGAGTAAGCCCTTGCTCACGTAGCATACCACGTATTTGCTTGGCAGTATCCGCTTCCAGCAGGCCTTTTTTCTGGCGACCTTGGCGATCAAGTGCTTTGTACTCAAATGCCGCCATTAGCCTTCCTCACGGGTCACACGTAACACTTCTTCCAGTGTGGTGCGCCCTGCTAAAACGCGATTACAACCGTCTTGGCGAATGCTGAGCGTGCTTTGGCGAATGTACTTTTCAACGGCTTGTTCACCTTGCCCATTGTGGATCAGCTCTCGCACTGGCTCATCAACCAGCAGTAGCTCATGAATACCCGTACGGCCTCGGTAACCATTAAAGTTACATTTTTCACAGCCCACAGCACGATAAATAACTGTTTCTGAATCTGTTGGAACGCCAAGCAGCTCACACTCTTGCTCATCTGCATGGTGTGGCTCTTTACAGTCGTTACACAAGGTACGTACCAAGCGCTGCGATAACACCCCAAGTAATGACGAAGATAACAAGAAAGGCTCAACGCCCATATCTTCCATCCGGGTAATGGCACCCGCAGCGGTGTTAGTGTGCAGTGTGGATAATACTAAGTGACCAGTTAAAGACGCTTGCACCGCAATTTGTGCGGTTTCTAGGTCACGAATTTCACCCACCATCACGACATCTGGGTCTTGACGCAGAATGGCGCGCAAACCACGGGCAAACGTCATGTCCACTTTCGGGTTTACTTGGGTCTGACCTATGCCTGGGATTTCATATTCGATTGGGTCTTCAACCGTTAGGATATTACGGTCTTTAGAATTAATTTCGCTCATGCCCGCATACAAGGTGGTACTTTTACCTGAGCCGGTTGGGCCAGTCACCAAAATGATGCCATGGGGTTTACGAATTAAGCCAGAGAACTTATCACGGTTGTCTTCACGCATGCCTAAGTCTTCGAGATTCAGGCGCGCATTGTTTTTATCTAATAAACGCAGTACCACGCGCTCGCCAAAGCTTGATGGCATGGTAGATACCCGCACATCCACTGCGCGGCCGGCAATTCTTAGACTGATACGGCCATCTTGTGGCACGCGCTTTTCGGCAATATCCAGCTTTGCCATAACCTTGATCCGCGACACCAAAAGTGATGACAATTTACGGTTAGGCTTAAGCACTTCTTTAAGCACGCCATCAACCCG
>JBGTXC010000009.1:0-29285 GCA_041937835.1 Alteromonadaceae bacterium
AATAATCTCATTGTTGTAGATATTTTCAGAGACAAGCCAAGCGTTAGATTCTAGCTCGTTATCTAGTTGTTGCTCTGCCCAACCAGAATAGCCTAAAAAGAATCGAATATCATTTTTAGTTATTTTATTACTATTAATAAGGTCTAAAACCACATTAAAATCACCTCCCCAAAAAATGCCATTAGATATTTCTATGCTATCAGGAATTAATTCGGGTGATTTATGAATAAAATACAAGTTGTCTTGTTCAACAGGACCTCCGTTATAAACCTTAAAATCCCCTTCAATTTCAGGTAGTAAATCTTTTAATGAAAAGTCTAAAGGTTTGTTGAGAATGAAACCTATAGAACCCTCACTATTATAATCTGCTAATAGAATTACAGAACGATTAAAAGAGACATCTCCTAGTATTGATGGTTCTGCAATTAGCAAATTGCCTTTTTTGGGTTGAAACTGGGCCATTTTGGTTGATGATTTCTTATCTAAAGAAGCAATTAAAGAACTAAGAGAATTTAGTTTAGTTTCTAAAGTTTGGATACACCAAATGCCTAGTAAATATCTTGGAGCATTTTCTGACAGTGGTTTTATTAGTCCGTTACATCTCCAAATTGGAGCTGAATTACAAAAAAAATTACCTAAATTATTTGGTAAATATAACATAGGAAAATTTTGGGGCTACAAATATGATACTGCCTTAGGCGGTGGAATAGGTATTCATGCTGATTTTGCTTATCTTAATTTAAATTTTTGGATAACGCCCGACAAATATAATAATGAGAAAAGTAGGGGGGGGTTAAAAGTTTATGATGTGCCTGCCCCAGAAGATTGGTCCTTCAATAAATATAATAATAATACCGAAGAGATATATAATTTTTTAAAAGAGAAAAAAGCGCTAAACCATTACTTATATACTGCTATCGGCAATGAAGGCATGCCCATGCGCCCCTATTACGATGACATGATCGCAGGCATTAAGGCCCATAAGCCAAAGGGCCTACGCTGGGTGAACAACGCCTTTAGTGATGTGCCTCATAACTTAGTGAGCGCCGCTGGTATTTTTAATGCCTACCACAATCTTTTCTATTCTGAGTATATGCAGCCGAAAGACTTTAACGGTGAGCTAAGCTCCATTGCGGATTATTACTCGCGCTTAAACGCTCAGCGAGGCAGCAATTTTAAAGCACCTGAATGGGTAATCAGGGAACTTGGTTATCACTTTGTGACTAAAGGTGATTTTGAGCAGGCTATCAAGGTGTTTAAATACGGCATTAGCCGCTACCCAAATATGCCAGATGCCTACAATGGTTTGGCTTATGGCTATGAACAAGCAGGGCAACTTAAGGCATCTTTGGTGGAGGTTAATAAAGCCTTAAAACTGGCACCTAAAAGTCATGATGGCTATCAGGTTTATTATAACCGGCAGCAAAGGCTACTTAAGCAATTAAGTGGTAGCTAAGAAATTTAAAAGGGAGCCAATCAGGCTCCCTTTTTTATCTCTAAACGTGAGTTATTCCGTCTTCTCTTTAAACTCACACAAGTCTTCAATAATGCATGAGCCGCATTTAGGTTTGCGGGCGGTGCACACGTAACGGCCGTGTAATATCAACCAGTGGTGCACATCCACTTTAAACTCTTTAGGAACCACTTTTTCAAGCTTTTGCTCCACGGCGACTACGTCTTTGCCCATGGCGAACTTAGTGCGATTAGACACGCGGAAAATATGGGTGTCTACGGCTATGGTAGGCCAGCCAAAGGCGGTATTAAGCACAACGTTTGCCGTTTTTCGGCCAACGCCTGGGAGGGCTTCTAGGGCTTCGCGGTTTTCAGGTACTTCGCCGCCGTGCTGCTCCACTAAGATGTGGCACATCTTGTAAACATTGTTGGCTTTTGAATTAAATAGCCCAATGGTTTTGATGTAGTCACGCAGCTTTTCAAGCCCAAGGTCGATGATCCCTTGTGGGGTGTTTGCCACAGGAAAGAGCTTACGAGTGGCTTTATTGACCCCAACGTCAGTGGCTTGCGCTGATAATGTCACAGCAACCAATAGTTCAAACGGGCTTGAGTATTCAAGCTCAGTTTCTGGATGCGGGTTTTCAGCGCGAAGGCGCGTTAATATTTCGTGGCGTTTTTCTTTATTCATCTTAGGTCAAACTCGTAACACGGGCGCGGGGGCCTTTTTCTGTGGCTGGGGTATGCTTGGCGGCTTGGTGCTTAGCATCAAAGTAGTTTTTCATCGCGATGATAAGCCCAAGGCCAATAAAGGCGCCAGGCGGCAAGATAGCCAGTAAAAGCGCTGAATCAAACTCAACCAAAGTAATCGTAAGTACCTTTGCCCACTCGCCAAGTAATAGCTCAGCGCCGGCAAATAAAGTACCGCCACCAATTAATTCACGCATGGCGCCAAGTAACATGAGCACTAAAGTAAAACCAATGCCCATGATAAAACCGTCGTAGGCGCTTGGTAACACCGGGTTTTTGCTGGCAAAGGCTTCGGCACGGCCGATAATGGCGCAGTTAGTAACGATCAGTGGGATGAAAATCCCTAAGGTTTGATATAGCTCATAGGTAAAAGCATTCATGAGTAGCTCGATGCAGGTTACAAAGCCGGCAATGATCATCACAAACACAGGAATGCGTATGTCTTTTGGCACCCATTGGCGCACTAAAGACACAGTCACATTTGAGCCAACTAATACTAACAAGGTAGCGATACCTAGGCCTAACCCGTTAATTAACGTACCTGTTACTGCAAGTAAGGGGCATAAGCCCAACAGCTGCACAAGCGCGGCATTATTCAGCCATAAGCCGTCTTTGGTTAATTGGCGATAATCAATCATTGGCTACCTCACAATCAGAAGGTGCTGAGCTTAAGTTATCAAAGTTATCCATCGCATAGGCCACTGTGTGTTTGACTTGGTTCACCACAGCTCTTGGGGTGATGGTTGCGCCAGTAAAGGCATCAAAACGGCCACCGTCTTTGGTTACGGCAAAATCAGCGTCTACGTATTCGCCATTAAAACTGTGGATCCAATCTGATTTAGCCGGCTCGACTTTATCACCAAGCCCTGGCGTTTCTTTATGTTGTGTCACACGCACTGCACCGATTTGACCATCACGGTAAATCGAAGCCAATAAACGTATGTTGCCACTGTAGCCTTGGGTAGAGGTGCTCTCTAAAATGAGTGCTACTGTGTTTGCTTGAGTGCGTGCGCGATACACAGTGTGCACGCCTGGGCCTAAGGCTTGGTTGGTCACTTTAACGCAGTCAAACACAGGTTGGTTAGTGTACTCTGAGCTAGGTAACACTTGGTTTAAGCTGCGTTTTAGGGCTTTTTCGGTTTCGCTTTGAATGTAAGGCGCAGTAAGGTGATTCACTAGCGCCACCACGGCCGTAGTGGCAATGGCAAATCCGCCAAGCAATAAACTGTTTTTACTGATGGAGCGCAAAATCATGGGCGAGCTTCTCCGTAACTGCGTGGGCGGGTATAAGCATCAATTAATGGCACCGCCATATTGATAATTAACACAGCAAACGCCACGGCATCTGGGTAGCCGCCAAACGTGCGAATAACATACACAGTCAGGCCAATCAGGGCGCCATAAATGAGGCGGCCTTTTGCGGTTGTGGATGCTGAGACGGGATCAGTCAAAATAAAGAAGGCACCTATCATGGTGGCACCACTTAAAAGGTGATGGCTAACCCCTGCAAACTGTGAAGCATCAAACATCACACCTAATAAACTTAAAAGCCCAAGTGCGGCTAAAAAGCTGACCGGAATATGCCACTGCACCACGTTTTTGTAGATGAGCACCATACCACCGGCTAAAAACGCCAAGTTAAGCATGGCGCTTGCGTCGTTTAGCTCAGCAAAATAGCCATGGCTGTAGTTAGCACTACCAATGATTTCGTTTACGGTTAAGCCATTAGCGAGGGCGGTTTTGATTTCGTCTAATTGCGTGGCACCAGTAAAAGCATCGCCAACGGCGACTAACTGTTGGTAGCTGTAGCCATCTAATGTAAAGCCGCCAAAAATCAAAGCGATGCTATCCATTACCCCAGGTGTGCCACTGCCAGCTGCATTGGCACTAAAAACGGTTGCAGGCCACTGTGTCATCTCAACGGGAAAGGAAATCAGCAATAGCACATAGCCTGCCATGGCAGGATTGAACAGGTTAAAGCCTAAGCCACCATAGAGCTGTTTCACAAAGGTGATGGCAAACCAAGTGCCAATGACAATCACCCACCAAGGGGCGTAGGCTGGAATACTAATGGCTAAGAGCAGGCCAGTCAGTAGCGCACTGCCGTCCATTAAACGCGGTTTAATTGCTTTGCCTCGGATTGCTAAAATTGCCGTTTCACTGGCAAGTGCCGTGATACTGGCAAGCAGGGCTTGCACCCAAAAGCCGTAACCAAAGTAATAGGTATGCACAAGCGCCGCTGGGATCATGGCAATGATCACCCAGCTCATGAGTGTGGTAACACTGTGCTGGTTGTGAGTGTGTGGCGAGCTGCCCATCACTAAACTCATTGATTATTATCCTTTTCTTCTTGCGCTTTGGCTTTTTTTGCCTTGGCGCGGGCAATGGCAGCAGCTACCGCAGCTTTGCGCTTGTCTTCAGGCGTTTGCTCTTTTGGTGCTTCGCCTAGCTCAGAATCGCTAGGTTCATTTGCAACAGCGCTTGGTTCAACTGAAGAATCGCTCTGTGTATTTGCGTCATCACCTTCACTTGCCTTGGCTTTTTTTGCCTTGGCGCGGGCAATGGCAGCGGCAACTGCGGCTTTACGCTTGTCTTCAGGTGTTTGCTCTTTTGGTTCTTCGCTTAGCTCGCTTACAACACCGGCATCATCATCTTCATTTGCTATGGCTTTTTTCGCTTTAGCACGAGCAATGGCGGCAGCCACTGCGGCTTTGCGTTTGTCTTCAGGTGCTGCCTCTTGTGCATCGGCACCTTGTGATGAAACGTGTTCAGTTTGGGGGCTGTTAGTGTCTAATGCGGATTTTTTCGCTTTAGCACGGGCAATCGCAGCAGCCACCGCGGCTTTGCGTTTGTCATCCGGTGCTGCCTCTTGCGCATCGGCAACTTGTGATGAAACGTGTTCAGTGTGAGTGTTGTCAGTGTCTGAACTTGCGGCTTTTTTCGCTTTAGCGCGAGCAATCGCAGCAGCCACCGCGGCTTTTTTATCTGAAGCGCTTGGTTCACCCGTCGTATTAGCGTCTTTTTCTGCTTTGTACTGGCGTGCTTGCGCTTTACGCGCTTCACGGGCTTTTGCTACCTCTGAGTTATCAGGAACTAGCTCGCCGTTGTCAGCCTTTTTAGCTTTAGCACGGGCAATGGCCGCGGCCACGGCATCGTTTTTATCGCCTTGTTTTGCCTTAGTGCGCGCAAGGGCCGCTTTGACTTTATCTTGCTCGTCGGCTTTTTCTTTTGCGGAGCGGGCAGGGGCACTGCGGCTACGCTGCTTATTCATGCGCTCTTCTTGTTCACGTTCAAGACGTGCATTACGTGCTTCAAAACGCTCTTTGGCGCGCTCTGCAGCAATGCGGTCTGCTTGTGCTTCGCGAATTTCCGCTTTAGCAATACGGTAGTAATGCACCAAAGGGATTTCGCTCGGGCAGACATAGGCACAGGCACCACACTCAATGCAGTCGGCAAGGCGATATTCTTCGAGTTTTTCGTGATCTTTGGCTTTGGCATACCACTGTAATTGCTGTGGTAACAAGCTTGCTGGGCAGGCTTCGGCACAGGCAGTACAACGAATACAGGCTTGCTCTTCCCCTTTTGGAGGGTGTTGCGTACTGCTTGGCGCTAAAATACAGTTACTGGTTTTGATAATGGGGGTGCGCACTGTGTGTAGGGTAAAGCCCATCATGGGGCCGCCCATGATCACTTGCTGCATTGGCTCAGGGCTAAAACCTTGGCACGCTAACACGTGCTTTACTTGTGTGCCTATCGGCACCCAAAGGTTATTTGGCTCATGGACTGTATCACCTGTGACTGTGACCACGCGTTCAACCAAAGGGCGACCTAAGCGAATGGCTTGGTCGATGGCATACAGGGTCCCCACGTTTTGCACCACAAGACCTATGTCTGCTGGAATACCGCCACTTGGCACATGTTTACCTGTGAGGATTTCAATCAGTTGCTTTTCGCCACCAGATGGGTATTTAGTAGGCACCTTGCGCACATATATGTCGGCCGAATTGCTGCACTCGTCGAGCATACTCTGATATGCCTCGGGCATGTCGTCTTCCACGGCAATGACAATGGCTTTGGCATCTAACACATGCTGTAAAATACGCGCACCCGCGACGATACCTTGGCTGTGCTCTTTCATTAAGGCGTTATCAGCTGTGATGTGTGGCTCACATTCAACGCCATTTACGATTAACACTTCAATTGGCTGCTTAGTGGCAGCTTTCACATACGCTGGAAAACCCGCGCCGCCCATACCGGCAATGCCGGCTTGGTGAATGCGGTCAATGATTTGCGATCTAGTGAGCTGAGTAAAATCGTCAACACCTATACACTCGCCCCAAATGTCTCTGCCATCTGGGGTTAAAATCACACTGAGCTCATCTAACCCCGACGGGTGTGCCGATGGTCTTGGCTCTATCGCTGAAATGGTGCCAGACGTAGATGCATGAATAGGTAATGACCAGTTACCCGCAGGCTTTGTTAGAGGTTGACCTTTTAATACGCGTTGCCCCACTTTGACCAACAAGGTGCCATTCGCACCAATGTGCTGGTTAATTGGGATCACTAACTCTTCGCCAAGGGCAGGGCGCACAATCGGTTTATGGCTGGTGGCCGCTTTATACGTAGGCGGGTGAATACCCCCTGTGACTGGCCACAAAGATCCTTTTTGAATCTGATTAAGTAATTCGCTCACTGTGGCCTCTTAATCAATTTGAGTGACTGGAATGGCATCTAGCTGCCATTTCCACGATTGTTTAGTGGTTTTTACGGGCACCATGTCAATACAGTCCACAGGGCATGGCTCCACACACAAATCACAGCCTGTACATTCGTCAATGAGCACTGTATGCATTTGACGGGTGGCACCGACAATGGCGTCCACAGGGCAGGCTTGAATACACTTGGTACAGCCAATGCACTCGTCTTCACGAATGTAGGCTACTTTCTTTTCTGGCTCTGCTTCTTCGCCACCGGCTAATGGTTTGGCTTCCACGCCCATTAAATCCGCTAATTTTTTCACTGTGGCTTCGCCACCGGGTGGGCATTTATTGACATCATCGCCGTTAGCGATGGCTTCAGCGTAAGGGCGGCAACCTGGGTAACCACATTGGCCACACTGGGTTTGTGGCAAAATTTCATCAATTTGGTCAACAATGGGGCTGGCAGCCACTTTAAACTTGACTGCCGCAAAACCTAAAATGGCACCAAAGATGAGTGCCAAAGAGCCCAGTGCAATTAAGGCGTAAATTAACGTAGTGCTAAGCATTAAAATTTCACCAATCCGGAAAAGCCCATAAATGCCATGGACATTAAGCCCGCTGTAACCATGGCGATTGCGGCACCTTGGAAGGCCACAGGCACATCTGCTGCTTGCAAGCGTTCACGCATGGCAGCAAAGAGCACCAGCACTAAACTAAAACCAATGGCCGCACCAAAGCCATAAACCGCAGATTGAATTAAGCCATGAGCTTTATTGACGTTTAAAAGTGCCACACCTAAAACGGCGCAGTTAGTGGTGATCAAAGGTAGGAAAATACCTAAAAGGCGATAAAGCGTTGGGCTGGTTTTACGCACCACCATTTCAGTAAATTGCACGACCACGGCAATCACTAGGATAAAGCTCATGGTACGCAAGTATTCGAGTTCTAAGGGTGCTAACACATAGTGATTGACCAGATAACTGGTCACCGAGGCGAGGGTTAACACAAAGGTGGTGGCTAAGGACATACCTATCGCCGTATCCAACTTGCTCGATACCCCCATAAATGGGCATAAACCTAAAAATTGCACTAACACAAAGTTATTCACTAACACTGTGCCTAGTAACAAAAGGAAAAACTCGGTCATTCAATCACTCTAACTGATTCAAAACGCCGATATTATCTATTTTTCTTGCGCTTATCACAACCGCAGTCGACCAGTCACAGAGAGAGAAAACAGGCTAGGGGAAGGTTAAGGGCAAAAAAAAGCCAAAACAGGTGTTTTGGCTTATTCGGATTTAAATTTCTTTCGGCTTTTCGATGTAATAGCCTTGCACGCCATCGAGGCAGAGCTGCTCGATAATATGCTTCTCTTCTTGGGTTTCTACCCCTTCAGCCAACACGCTAACACCAATGCGGTGAGCAAGGTCGACCATCAGGCGCATAAAGTATTGGTTGTTTTTATCGTCTTCTAGGCCGCGGGTATAGCTTGCGTCCATTTTGATAAAGTCAGGCTTTAAGTCACGGAAGAACTTAAATGACGTTAAGCCCACACCAAAGCGCTCAACTGTGATACGCGCACCGACACGGTGGACCATATCGATAAAACGTTTTGAGGCTTTTACATTTTGCTGGAAGCCAAATTCACTCACTTCAAACACTAAGCGAGAAGAAATATTGGAATCTTTAAGTAAGCGGCGCTCAAGCCAAATAATAAACTGTTCATCGTGGGCAGAGCGTGCCGTGATGTTAATACCAAAAAACTGACCAGCCAGGTTTCTGTGTTTAATGGCCATCAAGGTGGACTCAATAATCAGCTTATCTACAGTCGGTGCTTGGTCGAGCTTTTCTGCCATGGCTAAGAATGACGACGTAGGTAAAATTTGGTCATCGTCTGTTTTAAAACGAGCCAGCACTTCGGTGTAGGCTTTTGAGCCACGAGACGTTGGCATAATGGCTTGTAACATGAGTTGCACACGCTCGTTGTCAATCACGTCTTTGATCACATCACGCCAGTTTTGGTTACCAAAGTTGGCAGAAACGTTATTGATGAGATCTGATTCACGTTGAATGTGGTACGCATTAGTCTGTTTCGACTGGGCTAAGCTCAGCGCGGTATCCACACTGGCAAGAATTTCACCGAGTGGTTTCCCTGACTCATAAGAAACAATCCCTGTGTTACCGACAGAGGTGAGCTCAGCAGTCATTTGGTATTCTTGGAAGCGGCTTTGTAGGCTATCGCCATAACGCTCAGCTTCTTTTAATGGCACATTGGGGATGACCACAGCAAAGTCAGAGCTATTTAAACGGAAAATCTTGCTGCCCGTGTAAGTGCCGGCCACACGCTCAATTAAACCGGCGACGTCTTTAACGTATTCGTCACCCATTTGATAACCACGAGTTTGGTTAATTAGCTGCAATTCAGTGCAGCGGGTGAGGGCAAGGGTACCAAAGTTACTTTTCTCAGCGCTTTCAATGCTGTTTTCGTAAAACTCCACAAACATATTACGGTTACCCAGCTCGGTAACTGTGTCTTTATAGGCTTCACTTTTAATGGCTTGAGCGTCTTCAACAATTTGCGCCTGTTTTTTACGCAAAAAGGTATTGAGCCTAACAATTGAAGGGAACACTTCAGACAAACTGCCATTGACCGAATCTGCATCTAAGGTGCTGGTGAGGTCGTCTTTGTCGATTAAATCATCCACCATTTTTGCCATGCCTTCACTGATACGCTGTGAGGCACTGTGGATGGTAAGCTTTAATAAGGTAAACGGGATCAGCGCCAATAAAGTAATTATAAATAAGGCATAAATGGCACTTTGCTGAGCTAATTGACTGGCCTCATCAATGCGAATAGTAAATTCAACGCGGTAACCTAAGGCTGGGTTAACCGCATACTGAGGGCGTAAAAACTCTGAAGAGCCATTCACTAGGCTGGCAAAACTGGATAAGTATTGTTTGTTACCTTCATCTGCAAACAGCACTTTGTCATCGTCATTGCGGATGATTATGCGATCTAAATTGAATACAAACTTAAAGTACTTAGCGAGCACTTCCACGGATTGCTCTTGAGCATTGGCTGATTTAAGCGCTCTGTCTAGTGCACGTTGCGTTTGTAACTGCTCAGCAATCACAGCTTCACGCAGGCCAGAGCCAATCACGAAGAGGGCGATGAGTATGGCGATGAGCCAAGTAACAAATTGGGTCAGTACGAATTTTTTTATGCCAGCCATGAGTCGTTCTTTTGTGATTCCATCCAATTGCAGGTCAAACGCGAGCCTAAGGGCTAATTGATTGACTTTTCAGCTTTTTTGACGTGTGGAATGAGGTTAATGCAAATTCAACGGCTTGTCTAATGATTTACTGTGATTTTTGGCGCTGAAACTAGGGTGGAAAAGGGCAATTCAAGCGGGAAATTTAGAAAGTAGGGTAGGCTGATTTGGCTCCCCCTCCCCGACTCGAACGGGGGACCTGCGGATTAACAGTCCGTCGCTCTAACCAACTGAGCTAAGGGGGAAGCGTTTCAACGGGGCGAAATCTTAATGAGCGCATCCCCGAGTGTCAACTACAAAAAGTGATAATTTCAATAAATCCAGTTTGTTCGCTGAAATAATACGCAATGACCAAGCACAAATAAGGTGTGCCAGCAAAAGCTGGACGAATTTTTAAACGCCATACCCAGCTAAATTGTTTTTTTAATCGTCATCTGACCCGTTACCGGGCTAAATGATAAGGCAAGTATGGGACGCCTTGAATAAGCGCGGTACTTGATAAGTTCATTCGTTGAAATATGCCTCACGCCGTATGGATGTTGACCGCCTGTTTTAAATGTAAAGCACCAATTAGCCGCATTTACAAAACTCATGTGTATTAGAGCAGGTTTGGGCGAGGGAGCTTCTTTATAAAAACTGAGCGCTGTTAACGATTGAATGTGTATCGCTTTGATAGCAACAACCTTTAGAGCACAGATAATTAGCTTTAAAACAATTGCTTGGCAATTCAAATCCGATGGCCAAAAAAGAATGCTAATAAAATGATAACAGGATGAAAATAACTCACCCCTTGTTTTTTGTGGCTTTGCGAGAGTTACCCACAGATTTTGTGGATAACTCTGTTAGTAGATTTTTAAAAAGCCCGCAAAGCACAGGTTTCATCGGCGCTAAAGAAAAATCAAGCACTTTTTAATAAAAATAAAGTTATTAAAAATCAATGGTTTATAAATTTTGTTGCGAAGGCGGTGTGGCTTGTAAATGAGCCGAGTGCAAATGTTTCTAAAGTACCGAGCTTGTGTAAAATTTGCGCCAATTGCTGCTATTTTAACCCCTAGGAAGGGCAAAGTTTGGTTTTTTAAGCCAAAAAGAGTGGATAACATCGGTGAACATTCGTTTTTACTCAAAAAGTACAGTTAAATTAGGCAAAAATTTAAGTAGGACGTTTTATTACTTAAATGAATGTTGCAACTGAATAAATTCATTGCTTAAGGAAATTAGGTTAGCCCACAGCACAGCATTTGTTTTACCATAGGACTGTGAATGAATAATGATATGTGGACACCATGACCAAAACGGCAACGCCGGCCTCCAAACTGCTTACTGCGCCCATAGGAAAAACCCTATATAAGATGACCTTACCGATGATCTTCGGGATGATCACCTTAATGATGTTTAATCTGGTGGACACCTTTTTTGTTGGCTTATTGGGCACTGAGCCCTTAGCGGCAATTAGCTTTACTTTCCCTGTGACGTTTACTGTGATTAGCCTTGCGATTGGTTTGAGCATCGGCACGTCTGCCGTTATCGCAAAAGCCCTCGGCAGCGGGCAAGAACAAGAAGCTAAATTTGATGCCTTTGTGTCTTTGGTGGTGGCTGCGGTTCTAGTGGCGTTAATTGCTTGGTGTGGCTACTTATTTATGGATCCTATTTTTAAGCTGTTGGGCGCAAAGGATGATGTGCTTGGCCTGATTCGCGACTACATGAACGTCTGGTTTTTAGGGGCCGTTTTACTTATTACGCCTATGATAGGCAATGCCGTCATGCGTGCCAGTGGTGATACCAAAACACCTAGCCTGATTATGGGTGGCGCGGGGCTTGTGAATGCCGTGTTAGATCCTATCTTTATTTTTGGCTATTTTGGTGTGCCTGCCATGGGCATTCAAGGTGCCGCGATTGCCTCTGTAATAGCTTGGTCTTTGGGTGTGGCCCTGATTTTGTATTTACTGGTGGTGAAGAAAAAGCTACTCAGTGTGCGCTCGCACACTCAATCTTTTATGTTGGCCACCAGTAAAATTTTAAAAATTGGTGTGCCGGCAGCAGGCGCTAACATGCTAACGCCCATCGCTATGGCAGTGATGACGGCGATAGTGGCAACCTATGGTGAAGCCGCCGTAGCCGCATTTGGAGTAGGCTCTCGAATAGAATCGATAGCCTCACTGGTGGTACTGGCACTTTCAATGACCTTACCACCTTTTGTTAGCCAAAACTTTGGGGCTAACAAAATCCAGCGGGTAGAGCAGGCTTACAGACAAACCTTAAAATTTGTAATGCTGTGGCAATTTGCCATTTATTGCGTATTAATTGCCCTTGCAGGCGTGATTGCAGATACGTTTGCCAAAGAGGCGGAAGTAAAACGCGTCATTGAGCTTTTCATTTGGGTGTTACCGCTTGGCTATGGTTTGCAAGGGGTGATCATCTTAACTAACTCATCGCTCAATGCCTTACATAAACCGATGCATGCTCTCGTGTTAAGTGTGATCCGATTATTTGTTTTTTATGTACCCTTTGCTTATCTTGGCGCACTTAGTTTTGACCTAATCGGTTTATTTGTCGGGGCGCTCATAGGCAATGTATTTACTGCGATAATTGCGTATCACTGGTTTAAGCGGTTGTTAGGTGGTATGCGTAACGCCTAGTTAGGTATGCGCGACCCGGCATGTGATGCGCAACAGCAAAATGATGAGAAGATGAAGGACACAGCGTGAGCGACGAATTCAAACTGGTTTCAGAGTACACCCCTAATGGTGACCAGCCCACAGCCATTGCCCAATTAGTGGACGGTCTTGAAGCAGGTTTAGCGCATCAAACCTTATTAGGGGCAACGGGCACAGGTAAAACCTTTACCATGGCCAATGTGATTGCGGAACTGAACCGGCCCACCATCATCATGGCGCACAATAAAACCCTTGCAGCCCAGCTCTATGGTGAAATGAAAGAGTACTTCCCAAATAACGCGGTGGAGTACTTTGTGTCTTATTACGACTATTACCAGCCTGAAGCTTATGTGGTTGCTAGCGATACCTTTATCGAAAAAGACGCCTCAATCAATGACCACATAGAACAAATGCGATTGTCAGCCACCAAAGCCTTATTAGAGCGCCGAGATGTAGTGATCGTCGCCTCTGTGTCTGCGATTTATGGTTTGGGCGACCCAGACTCCTACATGAAAATGATGCTGTTATTAAAAGTGGGCGAAACCATTAATCAGCGCGACATGTTAAGGCGTTTAGCAGAGCTGCAATACACCCGTAACGACATTGATTTTTCACGGGGTACGTACCGTGTGCGCGGCGAAGTGATCGACATCTTCCCAGCAGAATCGGAAACCGTGGCCATACGGGTAGAGATGTTTGATGACGAAATTGAGCGCATCAGCATGTTTGATCCACTCACTGGGGCGGTAGAAAAACACTTAGTGCGCGCCACCATTTACCCCAAAACCCACTATGTTACCCCGCGTGAAAAAATCATTGCCGCCACAGAATCGATTAAAACTGAACTGAAAGAGCGCCGCGCCCAGCTATTAGAAGCCAACCGTTTAGTGGAAGAGCAGCGGGTTGCCCAGCGCACTCAATACGACATTGAAATGATGTTAGAGCTCGGTTATTGCTCTGGCATTGAAAACTACAGCCGTTATTTATCTGGTCGTGCCCCAGGCGAGCCGCCACCAACGTTATTAGATTACTTACCTGATGATGCCTTGATGATCATCGATGAATCACACGTGACAGTGTCGCAAATTGGCGCCATGTACCGCGGTGACCGCTCGCGTAAAGAAAATCTCGTCGAATATGGTTTTCGATTGCCATCAGCCCTTGATAATCGGCCATTAAAGTTTGAAGAGTTTGAGGCCATTGCGCCGCAAACCATTTATGTGTCGGCAACGCCAGGTGACTTTGAGCTTGAAAAGTCCGCCGGTGAAGTGGCTGAGCAAGTGATCCGCCCAACAGGCCTGCTCGACCCAGAAGTGGAAGTGCGCCCAGTGGGTACTCAAGTGGATGATGTTTTATCCGAGATATATCGTGCCACAGAGCGCAATGAGCGGGTACTCATCACCACTTTGACCAAGCGTATGGCGGAGGATTTGTCGGATTACCTTAACGACCACAACGTAAAAGTGCGCTACCTGCATTCTGATATAGACACAGTAGAGCGCGTGGAAATTATCCGGGATTTACGCGCGGGTGTATTTGATGTGTTAGTGGGTATTAACTTATTACGAGAAGGCCTAGACATGCCAGAAGTGGCCTTGGTTGCCATTTTAGATGCCGATAAAGAAGGCTTTTTGCGCTCAACTCGTTCGTTAATCCAGACCATAGGGCGTGCTGCGCGAAATATTAACGGTAAAGCCATTTTATACGGTGATAAAATCACTAAATCTATGCGCCAAGCCATGGATGAAACGGCGCGCCGTCGTGAAAAGCAAATCGCTTACAATGAAGCCAATGGCATTTCGCCACAAGCGCTGAAAAAACGCATTACCGACATCATGGATGTGGGTGAAGAGGTGAGTGATGAACAGGCAAGTCAACCTAAGCTCAAACGCTTGAGTGACATCACCAAAACGCCAATGTCACCCATTGATATTGCCAAGGAAATTAAAAAGCTTGAAGCGCAAATGCTGAAACACGCCAGAGAGCTGGAGTTTGAACAAGCGGCAAAGCTGCGTGACCAAGTACAAGCCTTACATGATCAGTTAAAAACCGCAGGCTAGCCTATAGGGCTACATATTTTATTACAAATTGCCTGAGTAAACACATTGCCAAGCTAACCCTGCCTACCTATATTGGTTGTAAATCAATCATTTATAAGTAGGCACGGATGCGTTATCTCTCAATTTTTATTCTTTTAACTGGCTTTTGCCAAAACCTGATGGCAGCGGTAAGCATACAACCACTGACGGACAAAAGCCGAAACCCAAGCCAAGTGCTAGTGTTAGGCACGCCACATCTGTCCCCATACAGTGATAAGGTCACTGACGCACATTTTGCAAAGGTGCACCAAAAGCTTACCGAGTATGCGCCAAAGGCGATTTTAGTGGAGTCGTTACGCCCAGAAGACATCCACACTATGCTTAACGATGCGCAATACCTAGACCGCGTCATTCCTCAGTTTGTTGGCAAGGAATTTGTGGCGCTTGCGAAAAGCATGCAAACGTTCCTAGAGTTAGACGCACCAAGCGCTTTAGCTGCATTTAGGGCACTGCCTTATTCGAGTGAGCCCAAACACCTTAAAAAAGCACTAAAGCTTGCGGTGGCAGCATACGACAAACCCAATGCGCTCCTTTATTGGCACTATTTAAAAGCGCAGAATATTACCCCTAAAGATCAACACATTGTGGCTTACTTTAATGAGGTAAGTAAAAAACAGTCTGAAATCAGCATCCTTGCGATTCCGCTTGCTATGAAGCTTAAGCACCCAAGGCTGTATGCGATGGACGACCATTTTGATAAAGCCGCATTTTTAAAAATCCTACCAGCGCTTTCAAAGGCCATTGAAAGCTCAGGCATGAAAGAGAAAATCATCGCCAGCGGCTATATTTCAAAGCCAACTGCGATCATTGAAAAGGCGATAGAGTCGGGTGATTTCACCTCTGTGTATCACTACTTCAATAGTAAGGAATACCAAACACAAGTGCGTGATGTGGAATGGAGCAGCTTTGTGGCAGAGGCATTCCCAAATGATGTAGGCCAAAGCCGCCTAGCACTCTGGGATGTGCGTAACTTTAATATGGCGTCGCACATTATGGGAGTGATTGCAACACACCCACAAGAACGTTTATTGGTCATTGTTGGGGCAAACCATAAGCTCTTTTTAGAAAACCATTTAGCCAACGCCATGGCAGTCTCAGTTACGCCATTTCAATGAGTCTTATCCTACTTAACCGTGCACGCTTGACGTGAATTACCTAAGGCGTGCACACGTTAAATAATTGTTTTGAAATCTAAAAACCTCATTTTCCAAACTATTTTCTGCGAAACAACGACAAAATTAATTAAGTACAATAAGAATAAAGCAAGATGTATCAAATTAAACTTCACCTATTATTTTTGATAGCCCTTTGTGTGTCATGGAGCTCCATGGCAAATATGATTCATACCCTGATTGAAAAAGACGCGCTTGATCAGTGGTATGTGACATATCAAAGCCAAACCCCTGTGACATTTATGACACTCAAGCGCTCTGTTGATGCGTCAAGAGCTTCGCGCTGGCACCCTGAAAATACTGAATTTGTGATAACTCAACGCGATGACAATGAAATAATAAAGCGAAAAGATGGTGCCTCGTTTAGTCATATTCGCATAGCGCTGACCCCCACATACACGCCACTTCCTAAAGAGTATGCGCCTTTTTCGCCATACTCAGATGGTGGCTTGCTTCTTCATTCAGGGCGGTTTTTCGTGTGCGCTCAAATATGTAATGACGAGCAAAACGCATGGTCTTTTACTTTGATGGCCAAAAACGAGCACATTTTAGTTGATGGCAAATTTCATCGAGGGGAGGCTTCTTGGGTGGATATTGATAGCGGCCAAAAAGTTTATGTTGGTCAGGCATCGCTTCAAGAATCCTCGCACTATTACAGCGTGGTGGATCAAGCCTTACCGACTGAGCTTAAGGACAAAATGGCTAAAGAGCTGCCCAAATTAATGGCGTTTTTCATCAAGCGGCTAGGTCCTCTTTCGGATAAACCATCGCTTTTTGCCTCATTCAGTGCTACTGAAAACGGCCGCTCCGGACAGCAAGGTGGTACATTAGGCACTCAAATCTTCATGCACTGGTATGGTGAGCGCGCCTTAATGCGCTTAAAGGAACAAGATATTTATTGGTTCTTCGCTCATGAAGTAGCGCATTTATATCAAAAAGACGGTGCTCGATTGGGTGCAAGGGAAGATGGCTGGGTACATGAAGGGGCCGCGGAGCTTTTTGCTGGCCTACTATCTGAAAACCCCCACTTAACTAATAAGCTGAATAAAGCGAGTCAGGAATGCCAAACAAGTGCCAAGGCCGCACAAAAAGCACAGCTTACGATTGCCACTTGGTTTAAGCAATCACCTAAAAACATGTATTCATGTGGTTTAATATTGATGCATGCAATTCACCAAGAAGTTATAAGCCAAAACCAAGATGTCTTTTCACTTTGGCACAGTTACAGCCAACGCTCTCGTATTGAAGGTGCAAGTGCCAGGCTTTGGGTGAATACGGTCACGCCATTTACATCAAAAGAACTGGCGTCCACATTAAATCAGGTACTTAAAGGCAAGCCAGACGCTTTTTTAGATTTATAACAATGCATATTTTAAGGCGCAAAATATCATGACTGCATTTCAAGTTGGGGCATAGTGAAAAGCAAAAAACGCCCTTAAGTAGGGCGTTTTTTTATGGTTAGCTTAAAGGTTGCTGATTTCTTTTTTAACCCGATAACCTTCGTCAGTCACTATGGTTTCAAGCACTTTGATACGCTCTTTGAGTTCTGCGTGTGCTTTTTCCATGTCAGCAAATTTGGCGTCAAGTTGGGCATCGTTTTTAATACTACGGCTTTTAAATTTAATGTATTGTGAATACATGCTCGATAGCACACCAAAGCCCACACTAATAAAAACAATGGCCACAACCATGGCTGTACCACTCATGTTTAACTCCTTTTACTGGTATTTTATTTTACTGTAGCGAGCAACAGCAGCTTACTCAAGGGTAAGAATGTAAGTAAGTATAAGAAGAAGGTACAAAGCAGGCACAAAAAAAGCACTCTGAGGTGCTTTTTTTCTTATCGTTTTATTCGTAAACCAATGGGTCTGTGGCTTGGTTTAACTCAAAGGCTTCTAAGCGCTCTTGGCAGGCGCCGCATTTTCCGCACGCTTTCTCACGGCCGTTATAACACGTCCACGTGTTGGCGTAATCCAGCCCCATGGCTAAGCCGTCTGTGAGGATTTCGATTTTAGTGTTGTTTAAATATGGGCAAACAATTTCGATTTCTTCGTAGTTGGCGATGCGGCACACATCATCCATTTTTTTCACAAATTCTGGGCGGCAATCAGGGTAAATAGCGTGATCCCCAGAGTGAGCACCGTAATACACTTTGCTCGCCTTTAGTGACACGGCATAACCCACAGCGAGTGATAATAAAATCATATTACGGTTTGGCACCACGGTGCTTTTCATGGTTTCTTCTTCGTAATGACCTTCAGGTACATCAATGTCATCCGTTAATGAAGAGCCGCCAATGATCTGATTAATCGCTGAAATATCAACGACTTTATGAGGCACACCTAAGCTATTACACACATCTGCTGCTACTTTTAGTTCTTTCACATGGCGCTGACCATAATCAAAAGACAAGGCGTGCACGTCGTGTCCATCACGAAGCGCTTTATTTAAAACGGTGAATGAATCCATCCCGCCCGAGTAAATAACAACAACTTTTTGCGGCATAATTGCGAGGCTCTCAGTATAATAGGGGTTTTGTCAGGGCGACGTAGTCTACACGCTGCCACGCACATTGACAATTTTTCAGCGTATTTGTCATCAAAAGGGTTTGTGTTGTACAAGATAAACGAAATTTTTGAAACCATCCAAGGTGAAGCCACATTTACTGGGACTCCCTCTATTTTTATTCGCTTGCAAGGCTGCCCAGTAGGGTGTGCATGGTGTGACACCAAACATACGTGGGAATTTAAAGACACTTTTGTTATTAGCCTTGGGGAAGTCACAGAAAAAAACGCAGACTCTGAACACTATGCCAGTGTGAATGTGGATGACATTTTAGCCCTGTTTAAAACTGAAGGGTATCGCGCTAAACACGTGGTTATTACGGGTGGCGAGCCGGCCATGTACGACTTAAACCCTTTGTGTGATGCCCTGCATGCAAATGGTTACAGCACTCAGATTGAAACCAGTGGTACCTTTGAAATTAAAGCACCAGAAGCCACTTGGGTTACCGTATCCCCTAAAATAGACATGCGCGGCGGTTATGAAGTGCTTACAAGCGCCATGCAGCGCGCAAACGAGATAAAACATCCCATTGCTATGCGCAAACACGTGGAAGAGTTAGAGGCTTTGTTGGAAAAGACGAATACCTCAAGCAAGCCGGTATTTTTACAGCCAATAAGCCAAAAGGCGAAAGCCACAAAACTCGCCATTGATGTGTGTATGGAGAAGAACTGGCGTTTATCCGTGCAGGTGCACAAATACCTAGGGATTAACTAACGCCTTAATATACTTCCTTAATAAAAAAGAGCCTGTCGGCTCTTTTTTTAATCCTTTTTGTCGGCCTCAAAGGCGCGCTTTTCATCGGCTAAATCGTCCTTGAGTTTACGAATTTTAAGCCCCAACTCTTGGCCGCGATAACGGGCATAGTAGGTACAGCCAATAAACATGCTGGTGGCAAATATCAGCTCAAGCAGGACGTACACTAGCTCATCTTGGGCTACCCACAGCAAAGTAAAACCATGGGTAAAGTAAATTAATACGATGAAGTTGGCCCAGGCATAGGTGTATGGCTTATCTTGGATGATGCCTTTTAGCGGTAATAATAGCGGCAGCACATACACTGCCAGCAAAAAGCCCGTGGAATAGCCGGTATTTGGCACCAACACAAACTGCCATAACGGCATTAAAATCAATAAGCCGACATAACCGAATAACGCGGCGGCTTGATAGCGTTTAGTGATGGGCTGTTTTTCAATGTGTTTCGTCATGGTTCAACTTTAAAGTAATGTTGGCAAGGCGTTTGCCAAGGGCATTCGCAATTGCGCACTCAGTATTGGTTAAGGTGGTTGAGTGACTCATTCCTGCCACATGGCTTGCTCCATAAGGCGTGCCGCCTGATTCTGTGCTGGTTAGTTCCGGCACATCATAAGGCACACCAAGCAGCATCATGCCTTGGTGTAATAAAGGGGTGGCAAGGCTCATTAAGGTCATTTCATTGCCGCCATGCATACTGGTGCTTGAGGTAAACACAGCTGCGGGTTTATCAATAAGCTGGCCTTTTAACCAAATGTCGCTGGTGGTTTCCCAAAAGGCTTTGGCCACGGCCGCCATCATGCCAAATCGTGTTGGTGTGCCAAAGGCGAGGGCGTCACAGTCAATCAAATCGGCTTTACTAACCACTAAATCATCTGGCTGAGTTTGTTCAAACACCCGATATACCACATCAAGGCCGGCCAATTCAGCGGCCTCACCTATGTGCTCAGCGAGTTGTTTAACCGAGCCGGTACGCGAGTGGTAGAGCACCAATAAGCGTGGCATTAAAGGAGCGCCAATACGTTTTCAGGTGGGCGGCCAAGTACTGCTTTGTCATCACTCACCACAATTGGGCGCTCAATCAGCTTGGGGTTGTCAATCATGGCGTTAATCAAAGCGTCTTCGTTGTGTTCGTCTTTTAAATTAAGAGCTTTGTAGGCGTCTTCTTTCGTACGCATGAGTTCACGTGCTGAGCTAAAACCAAGCTGGCTTAATAAAGTTTTGATGGTTTCAGCGCTTGGTGGTGTCTCAAGGTATTTGATCACTGTCACATCTGCACCGTTTTCTTCTAATAGCGCCAAGGTTTGACGTGATTTTGAACAGCGAGGGTTGTGGTAAATCTGCATAATGGTTCTCAGTGTGTTTTTGTCATAGTTTACTGTTGCTCTGGGCGCTTTTAAAGGGGCTTAAATTTTTAAGTTCGCAATCACTTTTTGTTGCTCACGGTAATGGGCCAGTAAGGCTTTTAAGCGCTTTTGCTTGAGCTCTTCAGTGAGGGTGACGTGATTAAGCGCACGCTGCACTTCATCCGCGGCTTTGGCATAGGCACCGTATGCGGCAGCCACGGCAGCATTGGCTTCATGGTAACCAGCACGGTCTTTACGCGCTTGGTAGGTTTGGGCTAACAACTCTTTGGCAAGCACATGGTTTGGTTTTTCAATTAAAAAGTCGCGTAGTAGTGCCTCGGCATCATCTAATTTATCGGCTTTTAGCAGCAAATGGGCGTAATTCAGCGTCACCACTTGGTTATTTGGCATTAACGCATGCTGCTTACTGAGGTAGGCGGCGCCTTCATCAAAGGCTTTTTGAGCGATTTTTAAATCCGCATACACGTCTAGGTAAAATAAATTGCGCGGTGCATTGTCTAGTAATGGCATTAACCACTCTTGGGCTTTAGCGTAATTTTTCTCATCTAACGCCAAAATAGCTAAACCATAACGGGCTGCGGTTTTTTCCCTGTCATTGAGGCTGTGTTTTAACGTGTGCTCAAATTCGCCTCGGCTTACTTCCGCATCTTTGTTGTATCTGGCCTTAGAGCGGGCTTTTGCTAAATAAAAAGACAAGCTTGAGGCCACGTATTGCTGAGGAAATTGCTCGGCACGTAAGCGTACATCGGACACTCGGCTATCTGGCAAAGGGTGCGATAAAATGAAAGTCGGTGGCGTTTGTTTGTATCTGACTTGCGCTTGCAGTTTGGTTAAAAACTCTGCCGAGGCTCTTGGATCAAACCCCGCTGCTTGCATGGTTTTCATGCCGATCCGATCCGACTCTTGCTCAGCTGCTCGTGAGTGGGTCATTTGCGACAGCACGCTTTGGGTTTGCCCAGCAGATAAAATCGCAATCCCCGCATCCGGTGCAATAATCGTGGCCAGAATACCTGTGATCATGGTTGCTATGGTGACGGCTTGGTTATCTCGTGCATTTTGAATACGTCTTGCGATGTGGCGCTGGGTAACGTGGGCGATTTCGTGGCCTAGCACTGAGGCAAGTTGGGATTCGTTATCCGCGCTGTCAATCAAGCCTGTGTGCACACCCACATGGCCGCCAAAAAACGCAAAAGCGTTAATATTTGGGTCATTGACCCAAAAAAATTCAAAGCCAAAACGCACATCACTGGCATTGGCCACTAAGCGATTGCCTAAGGTGTTGAGGTATTCATCCATCACAGGGTCAGCAACCACAGGGCGCGATGCCCGAATTTGCCGCATCATGATGTCACCCATGGCACGCTCTTTTTCAATCGGCAAAACAGCGCCAGCTGCCGTACCAAGCTCTGGCAATGTGATGTTGTTGGCGTAGGTGAATACTGGGCTGAGCGATAAGCTCACACATAACAGAAAACGCTTAGCCCACTTAGTCCCGGTGCGGCCAAACGGATACAACTTCAACATATTATTCCTTATCAGGCTCACGAGAGCGTAATGAGCTGAGCTCGAGCGCTTCTCCGTGTAACTCAAATTCATGTTCACACAGTTCGTAAAACTGTTTTATTGTGACCCCATCCACTTTAACAACGTTCAATTCTGCTTTTAAAAATTCGATGATGTTATGTACCACTTTGTGGGCATGAATAATAAGGGCTTTGTCGGCCTCATCACCGCGCTGAAAATAAAAATGAATGAACTTGTGTAATTGGTTAATACGCAATACTTGCTTCATGGAGGCCGGATCCCAGAGCAAAAACTCCATATGAGGGTGCTCTTTGATGTATTGGTCTACCTCTCGGTCTTTCGCAAAGGGATACGCTTGAATTTCAAAGCCGCGATCATTAAAGGCACTGTAAAGTGAAATGCGGGGTTTTTTTTGCACATCTACGATGCCGGTTTCAGTGACTGTGCCATCGAGTAATTTTAAATTCCAATTACGCTTATCAATCAAACGCTTGATGGCATTATCAAAGCCATGCTTGAGCACGCCTTCAGCCTCACCCACGCTCGATGCAACCAAGTGATAAAATGGCGGAAGCTCGCCCCAGTTCACTTGTTTTTTGTACCAGTTAATTTCTTTCAGCGTAGGATTAGGCGGTAACTCAGCTTTGTTGTGCGTGTTCGACATGCTTTGTCTTCCTTGCGGCTTACGCTTTTAGCATAATCTATTCTGGTACAAAGGTTAATGAAAAGGGCATGATTTGCTGCTTTTTTTGCCAATTTAGCCCTAGCAACTGTTTGAAATTGAGTGCTTTTATTTTAAATGCAGGTAAGCTATGCCAAGCTTTTTAAGCGCAGTGTTTGTAAGGTTATTATGACCAAACCAAGGTTTGATTTATCTGATTTAGTTTGCCCGGCGTCTTTTGTGCAATTTAAATGTGTACTAAGAGATAACCCAAGTGCCTTTGAGGTGATTTTAAAAGGGCAATCGGAAGCAGGCGATTCCATTCGTTACTTAACGCAGATTGGGCGCTCATTCCAAACCCGTGCTTTAGGGGCGCGGGTGATGATCCAAGTAGGGAGTTTGTAAGTGTTTGATTATCTAAAGGGTTGGTACCAACGTAAATTCTCTGATCCCAATTCAGTCACCTTATTTTTATTAATTGTTGCCTTAGTGGCTGTGCTGTACTTTTTTGGTGCGCTGCTTATTCCTGTGTTGGTTGCCTTAGTGATTGCCTACTTATTAGAGTGGCCGGTATCGCGTTTACAAGGTGTGGGGCTTGGCCGCCTTGGGGCAACCAGCATTGTGGTGCTGTTGTTTTGCTCATTAATGGTGTCTTTAGCCATAGGTATTGTGCCTGTGCTTTGGCAGCAAAGCTCCAACCTCATCAGTGAAGCACCTAACATGCTCGAAGAGGGTAAAGCGGCGTTACTTGCACTACCTGATAAGTACCCCACTTTAGTGAGTAAAGAGCAGCTTCAAAGCATTACCGCATCGGTGGAAAGTAAATTTATTGCCCTCACAGAAGCGGTTGTGTCGTTTTCACTGACCTCACTTAAAGATGTGGTGGCATGGTTGGTGTATTTAATTTTGGTGCCGCTGCTTATCTTTTTTATGCTGAAGGATAAAAACGAGCTCTTTAAAGGGGCAGAGCGCTTAATTCCAAAACAGCGCAAGTTGATTGCCCAAGTGTGGCGTGAGATGGACCAACAAATCATGAACTACATCCGCGGCAAGGTGCTGGAAATCACCATAGTCGGCAGCACATCGTTTTTAGTGTTTACCTTATTAGACTTACGTTATGCCGCGTTATTGGGTGTGTTAGTAGGCTTTTCAGTGTTGATCCCATTTATTGGTGCGGCGCTGGTGACCATTCCTGTGGCGGCCGTGGCGCTTTTCCAATTTGGCGTGAGCTCTGAGTTTTGGACCATCTTGGTTGCTTACGGCATTATTCAAGCCTTAGACGGTAATGTGTTAGTGCCTTTACTTTTCTCAGAGGCTGTGGACTTAAACCCTGTGTACATCATAGTGGCGGTATTGTTCTTTGGGGGGTTATGGGGCTGTTGGGGGGTGTTCTTTGCCATCCCATTGGCGTCACTGGTCAAAGCGTTGATTAATGCATGGTCGGCGCCACCTGAGCCACTTTCAAACGAGTAAAAAAAAACGCCTCATTGAGGCGTTTTTTATGTCTGCTTAAGCAAGCTCTTTGAGCGTTTCTAACACCACTTCATGGTGGTTTTTGGTTTTAAACTTATTGAAGAAGTGTTTAATAGTTCCGTCTTGGCCGACTAAAAAGGTTAAACGGTGGATGCCGTCATACTCTTTACCCATGAACTTTTTAAGGCCCCACACTCCAAAAGCATCGGCAACAGCGTGGTCTTCATCAGAAAGCAAAGTGAAGTTAAGGTCTTTCTTATCTTCAAAGTTTTTTAGTTTCTTCACCGGATCTGGGCTGATACCCACCGCCACTGTGTTGTATTTAGCAAGCTCTGCTTGGCTGTCACGTAGGCCTTCCGCTTGAACAATGCACCCTGGCGTCATGGCTTTTGGGTAAAAGTACACCAGCACTTGGTGTTCTTTTAAAAGTGCCTCTAACGACACGTCATCGCCGTTTTGGTCAGGCAGTGTAAAAAGTGGTGCTTTATCACCTGCTTGTAATGTGTTCATAGTGTTCCTTTGGGTTAACGGATTTGGGTTAAGCTGGCGTGTAATTGCAGCGCACTTTTAATGCTGTCAAATGCGCTTTCAAACTCCGCCAGTTTGCTCAAATCAAAACAGTTAAATTCGATTTCACAGAGCATAATGGCCCCTTGCTCTGTGTCAACTAAGTCAGACTTCAGTGAGCCTATGTCCATCCCTAGTGACGCCAGAAGACCACTAATACGCGACAGTGTGCCGCTTTGATCAGGTCCTTGGTATTTTAGAATAAAGCCACCCGCTATGGCTTTGCTTGGGGCTTTTTGCGTGGGTTTACTCATGGTTAATAGACCAAGCTCCGCACTTTTGTGCGCCAAACTTTGCTCAAAACGCATGATGGCACTTGGGCTGCCAGATAGGTGCATCACAAAGGTAAACTCACAGCCCAAAATGGCAATGCGGCTGTCTAAAATATTGCATTGATGGGTGGTAACAAGGCCAGTTAAAGCACCCACCATGCCGGGTTTATCTTCCCCGATGGCGGTGACAACAAGTTGTTGATTATTCAAACCAATTCACTAGGGTTAAAAGAATGTTAGCGGCGAGTGTACCATAGCTTAGCCTAGCGCAAGCAAGCGAAGACGTTGAATCGGCAAGCAAGCGCTGCCAACCAAGTGGATTGCCCGCCTTTACTCCCTTGTCATTGCGACGTCAGCACAGTACCATGGTGGGCAGAAAAACGTGCCTCACACATGAGCGCAAAATAATAATGATTAAGTGGGCCGCCCACTGAACCAAATCAGCGAACAATACTCCAACGCTCAGTTGAAGGAACTCTAGGAGATTACTAGGTGCAGTATTGGATTAAAAGTGCCGCGCTATTAGCGACACTGACTGTCACGACCGGGTGTACCGTATTTGAAAATAACGCCCACCATAAGAAAAACTATCGCATTAACCAGCCTATTGATGTGCCCAGTGATTTAAAAACGCCTGCCGTTGATAGCAAATACGCTTTAGCGCCGGTGCAATACAAAAATGAGCAAAATGACGATGCCTTAACACCACCTGCGCAAATTTTAACGCAAGCAAAAGGCAGCTGGATTGAAGAAGGTGAGCAGGCTGCTCGCGTCTTCTTTGATAAAAACGAAGGGGTAGAGTCACTTCCTCAGTTTTTACTCGAGGGGATTGTCAGCTTTGCTAATGATAACAACATCGCTATTGCCTCACGTGATGATGCCAAAGGCGAAATTATCACAGGCCCTTTTGCCATTAGCGAACAAGAGGAAAGCTGGTTATTTGGTGACGATGAAGTGCCAGAAACCATCGCCATCCGTTTTGTGGTGGACACCAAATCACATGGCCGCAGTGCGTCGATTACCTCGCATTTAGCCGAATTTAAGTCTGATTCACGTAAGCTGAGTGACCTCATCAAGCAACAAGCTGAGGTGTATGCACTTAACCAAGTGATCATGCAGCTTGACTACAACTATCGCCAGCTTTTAGCAAAACACCGCAACGCACCTGTGTCTAAAATGTCCTTAGGGTTTGATGGCGACGGCAACGCTGCGATGCAAATTGCTCGCACACCAGATGATGCTTTTGGCTATATGTCACGCATTTTAACTGCGCTTAACTTTGAGCTGCTTGATGCGGCGGATGACACTTTACGCTTTAAAGTAAAATACCAAGAGCCTGATAACACAGTGTGGTCGTCAATTTGGGGCGATGATATGGTGAAACTGCCATTGGTACCAGGGGATTACGACATAGTGATCACTGAGCTTAATCGCGATGAAGCAAACATCTCGTGGTTTAATGTTGCCGGTCAACCGCTTGAGCCAGTAAAAATGGAAGCCCTAGTGCAAGCCATTAACGAAGCCATTAATCAAGGCGCGCTGAATTAACAGCGCGCAAGCACACTTAACGATAAAAAATAACGATAAAAAGAGTCTTGTTATGGCGGATACACCTGCTGCTGTTTCCAACCCACTTAAAGTGTGGTTTACGTTTTTAGTCCCCTCCTTAGTTGGGGTCTTTTTGTTTATGACGCCAGTCCCTGTGGGCGAGGCTTATACAATCCCCATCGCGGTCATGGCAAAAGCGCTGCAAGCTTTTGTCACTCCGGTGATCACGTACATTTTGCTTGGCATTATTTGTGTTACAGCGTTACTCAGCACTTTAGGGAGTGTGTTTAAACCTGCCTTTATGCAAAAGCCGGGGCTTTTAAACCACTTGTTTATGGTGTCGCCAATTTGGTTGGTCGTTAGGTTAATTGGCGCTGTGTGTGTGCTTGCAACTTGCTTTAAAATCGGCCCTGAAGCGCTTTACAGTGATACCACAGGCGGTTTAGTACTGCATGAGCTATTGCCGGTGCTTTTCAGTGTGTTTATTTTGGCCGGCTTATTACTACCTTTATTGCTTAATTTTGGTTTGCTCGAGCTTGTTGGTACCTTGCTAACGAAAGTCATGCGCCCACTTTTTGGTGTGCCCGGTCGCAGTGCGGTGAACTGTGTTGCCAGTTGGTTGGGGGATGGCAGTGTTGGCATCTTGATGACAGCCAAGCAATACGAAGACAAATACTACACGCAACGTGAAGCGGCCATCATAGGGACTACCTTTTCTGCTGTGTCGATTACCTTTTGCTTAGTAGTAATAGGGCAGGTGGGGCTAGAGCGTTTGTTTGCGCCTTTCTATTTAACCGTGTGTTTAGCGGGGGTGGTGGCAGCCATTATAGTGCCGCGTTTACCGCCATTACGATTTAAAAAAGACGTTTACATTGATGGCTCTGAAGTCACTGGCAATGTGGAAACCGTACCTGAAGGTAAAAACCTCTTTACTCACTCTTTAGATGTGGCGTTATCCCGTGCTGAGCAAGCACCAAGCGCCAAGCAAACGGTTGCTGATGGCGTTAAAAACGCGCTTGATATGGTGTTTGCAGTACTGCCTGTGGTGATGGCAATCGGGACACTGGCAACGGTAGTGGCTGAAACCACGCCTGTATTCCAGTGGCTTGGTCAACCATTTGTGCCGTTTTTAGAGCTTTTACAAGTGGAAGAAGCACAGCAAGCAGCGCAAACCATCATGGTGGGTTTTGCTGATATGTTTATCCCATCTATTTTAGCGGCCAGTAATATCAACTCAGAAACCACGCGGTTTATTATTGCCGCCATGAGTGTGACTCAGCTTATTTATATGTCTGAGGTGGGTGCACTGTTACTTGGCTCTAAAATCCCAGTGAATATTTTTGAGCTGTTTGTGATCTTTATTTTACGTACCTTAGTGACTTTGCCTGTGATTGCTCTTATGGCGCATTGGCTCGTATAAACTTAAGTACTTTTAAAAAAAGGCGATGATTATTCATCGCCTTTTTTGTTTTCCTCTTTGTGCTCCACATTGCCTTCGTCTTCAGCGCGTTTTTTGGCGAGGTTTTGCTTGGCTTTTTCAATCGGGTCTTGATTAAAACTTTTAAGCTCAAATTTAGCTGAGTATTTAAGCAGCATGATGTTACTCGCTATCACGCCTATCACTAATAAAATCAATGCAATAATTTGCCATGTGGCCATAGGTTAATTCATCTAATAGTCAGTTTTATCGCTTTAGCATAGCATTTGAACAAAAGGCGGTAAAAACCCATTAAAACCTGTTTGATGGGAGTTGTTTGTCTAAGGCAAATTGATAAACTAGCCTGCAGCAAATTCAAAGGAGCGTTTTTTTGGCATCGGAACATGTGCTTATTTGGCCATCGGCTTACCCATTACTGTTAAAAGGTTTAGCAGAGCAAAATGGCGCCTTTATTTTAGATGCACTTGAAAGCTGGCCAACCTGCGGCACCAGTGTGGATGATGGCGTCACCAGCAGTGTGCTGCCGCCTTTGTATTATTTGATTTGGTTAGCCCCGCCTGAGCCATACAGTGGCTGCGAGCTGCAACACATTGATGAATTTGATCAAGCTCAAGCGGATTACTTACACGCTGTGGTTGCACACTTCCAAGGTGATGCCCCAAATAAAGAGCGCGTAAGCCAAATTATGATGGAGCGCATTGCACCTTATTGTGATGTGATGGCTCAAGCCAATGCCTCTTTGATCCCAAGCTTCAGTGAATTAGTTTATAAAGAGCGCCAGTTTGCTGTGCTGCATGCCTTTTTAGAAGGTGGCCTTAGGCTTAGTATCGCGGATGTCTTTTTACTTTGGCAAGAAGTGGACTTTCGCAGCAAACTCACGCCGTTTATTCCAAGTCAGTTAAAAGATCAAAAAAGCCTAGAAACTGCCCTTGAAGAGGCGCTTTGCCAAGGCGAAGACGTCTACGATTTATTACAAGCTGTGTGCCCTGAAGGGGATTTTACCCAGCTGCTCGAACGCGCGCTG